>CAYTND010000128.1:0-6519 GCA_964438965.1 uncultured Pirellulales bacterium | reverse complement strand
ATGTTCCAATTTATTGTAAGACAAATTTGAAAGTCTAAAAATAAGTATATTCCTTCTAACACTAAAAATCAAGGAAGCGTCCCGGGATTTTTTATATCTCTTTAGCACTCGTCTCTACCTCCACCTTGATACGCCTGTTAGAAGTCCGCCCACGGCGGATGTCCATATTTTCTACTTCAAAGAAGATGAAAGTGCGATTTGAAAACAGGAGCCTAAGATGTTATAATTTCACAATGTATTTGGTATTATGGCATAGTCAGGAGGCCTGGCTATGTGGTTAAGCACAGTAATCGAGGAACCCTAATCATCTATTAAGGGGGCCATAATATGAGTAAGGTAGAAAAAACACGGACCAAGCGTACCCGCCGAGACACGACTTCGTCGCGGCTTCTGACGCGTCGTAGTTTCATGTCGGGTGCGGGGGCGGCCGCTCTTTCCTTTACGATTGTCAAGCCCGGTAGTGTAAGCGGGACACCGGCCAACTCTCGCATCGAGGCCGGCTGTGTCGGCCTGGGTAATCGCGGGAAAATGATTGCCGGAATGTTAGAAAAGCATGGGGGGTATCAAATTACCGCTGTGGCGGATTATTTTGCCCACGTGGCCGAGACCGCCGGAGAACAGCTTAAGGTTGCCAAAGCACATCGGTTTTCCGGATTGTCCGGCTACAAAAAACTTATCAGCAGTAAGGTAGATGCGGTGTTTCTGGAGACACCACCTTATTGTTTCGGCGAACATGTGGAGGCGGCTGTGGAAGCAGGCTGCCATGTTTATATCGCTAAGCCGTTAGGATGTGATGTGCCCGGGTGTCTAAAGATAGCTAAGATGGCCCGAAGAGCTACGGCAAACAAAAGGGTCTTTCTGGTAGATTTTCAAACCCGCACCGACCCATTTTACATTGAGGGTATCAAGCGAGTGCAAGAGGGCGTGATTGGCAGGGTTGGAATGCTAAGTTCGGAATATAATGACGAGAGTTTCAGCGACCCCCCAAAGACAGCTAACATCGAAAGTCGGCTCCAGCATCTAATCTGGGTCAATGACAATGAGCTGGGCGGTAGTTATCTTGTGAATGCGGGTATCCACGCGATTGACGTTGCCTTGTGGATTGCCGGTCAGAGGCCGGTCAGTGCCATGGGCAGCTCCCGTATTACGCGACGCGAGCCGCACGGGGATTCCCATGATGTTTATTCAGTTACTTTTGAGTTTGCAGATGGGCTTGTCCTCAACCATCGGGGGGAGCATCTGAAGAACCGCTTTGAGTTTCGCTGCGATTGCTTTGCACAGGGCCAGGATGGATATCTTGAAACCGGCTATACAGGACGCGTCCGGATATTAGGCAATCGAGGCGGATACCGTGGAGGCGAAGTGATAAACCTCTATCCCCGCGGGGCCCAGCGGAATATTGATACCTTCTATAAGTGTGTCTCGAACGGTATTTATGAGAACCCAACGGTTGAACCAAGTGTAAACGCTACACTGACGACCATCCTGGGACGGGAAGCCGCGAAGAGAAACACCAAACTTACCTGGGACGAGGTTATCCGGGAGAATAAAAAACTCGAAGTGGACCTGTCTGGTTTGAGAGCGTGAGTGAACGCAGGCAAGCTTTAAAGCTATTTACTTGACTGTAGTTCAAGAGCGGTCCTTTCGGCATCCGACCATACACGGAGAAAGTTGCCGGAGCAAATCTTCTTGATATCTTTTTCAGTGTAACCCTTCTTCATAAGCTCGTAAATTAAGTTCGGATAGCAGGAAACATCTTTTAAACCATCAGGGAGCTTGCCTCCAACACCTTCAAAATCGGAACCCAAACCGACATGCTCAATACCAACTAATTTTACAACGTGGTCAATATTTGCAACAACATCTGAGATGTCAGCGTCGCCAATTGGATTTTTTTCCTCATATTCCTTTGTGTATTTGTCTTTCTCATCGCCTTGTAAGTTATTAGCTTCAATATATTCTAATATGTGCTTTTTGCGGTTCGCAGATTTCCTGTTTATTTGCTCATTAACGAACATAGAACCAAAAGTGATTTGAATTACCCCTCCTTTTTTCGCCAATAGTTTTATCATTTCATCGTCCATATTACGTTCCCACCCGGGAGTAAAATAGCGGCAAGATGAATGCGTGGCTACCACAGGCGCTTTTGAAAGCTCTATTATCTGGTAGAATGTTTTGTCTGAAACATGTGAGACATCTATGAGCATCCCCAAACGATTCATTTGGGAAACAACTTCCGTACCAAAAGGACTTAAGCCATTCCATTTTGGTTCTTCGTCATAAGATGAATCACAAATATGATTGTTCTTCGAATGTACAAGGGTAATATAACGGATGCCGCGGTCATAGAAGTATTTTAAGTTATCAAGATTACCTTCAATAGCTGAGCCGTTTTCTATTCCCATAGCAAGAGATATTTTACTATCACCAAATTGCTCTTTCGCATCTGCGACCGACCTGGCCATAACAAACTTGTCAGGCCAAGTCTCAACAAAACCTTCTATCATATCAATTATTTTGTCGGCAAAAGCATAAGCTCCACCTTCTTCTTCGTATTCAGCAGGAACATAGGCAGCCATAAATACTACATTAAGACCTCCTTTTCGTGCCCTTTGATAGTCAAATTCCCCGCCTTCGGTTCTCTTTGAAATATCCTCCATCTTTTTCAGGAGACGGTATGGTACATCCAGGTGAGTATCAACGATGATACATTTCTGAGCTAACTGTTCAGCTTTTCTCCTGAACTCGGCGTCCGCCAACATTTTGGCTTGCTGTTGACAACCGATAACCAATACTGCCGGTGCAACAATTACAAGCCACAGAATTATCTTTTTATTCTTGTTCATAGTTTATCCACCATACAAATAACTATCCTGGGCAGTACATTACTTTTCCGATAACACACTATGCATCGCCTCTACAGAGGACAGGTAGATTCCATTGGAATAGTTGGCCAGCATTCGCATCGCTGCTACTTTATTTTTTGTGTATAGTCGGCAAGCAGCTTCTTCAAGCGGCTTCTGTAGAGTAAAAGCGTTATTCTCGATTTCCTCAGCGAGAGTTTTTACCTGGCTGATTGTATTGGCAGAAGCACCAAAAACCTTATTGTAAAAATTGGAGAACATCCAAAAAGCCTGGAGTGGGTCGGTCTGGAAAGGACGACCGACCTTTTCATCGTAGAAGATTTTCGATGGTCTTTGTGATTTTGAGGAAAACCCTGCGGGGAATTCCGAAATACCAAAGTGAAAAGGAATATAAAACGAAGTCCGAGGCGAAGCAAGGCAGGTCCAGTAAACAATACCGATATCCAGAGGCATATTCCTGCGCAACTGGGCAACAAAGCTGGTCTGGGTGGCACCGCTGCAGATGGGGCAGCCACCTTCCTGTGGGCCTTTTAGCGGTGATATGGATTGAGTCTTTGTTCCTTTAAAGTCGTGGCGTAGAACCTGCATAATATCAGCTACGCCTACCTTGCGTCGTGGCACGACCGAAAAGGGCAGTTTCGGACCGAGCGGTATCGGTTCGGCAGTAACATATCTAAGGCCGCTCCACTGTCGGCCAAAGTTGGAAAAACTTGAAGCGGACTCAGGATTTGAATAAACAACAGCAAAGTCAAATGGCCTGTTCTCTTTTGGGTTGTACCAACCCCTCGAAACGGCATATTTGATGATATCTTTCGAGGCCAGGAAGTTGTCCCTGTCAGAGAGGTCAACCTGGCGTACCGTATAAGTATTGGCTATCATTGCCACTTCGTCATCGCCGACCCGTTTAGCCAGCCAGTGCTTTCCATTGACGACACAGAAGAACCATCCTTCATCAGGGTCGCAGATGATGTACGTTCGGCCGGAGTCAATGTAGCCGAAGCGTTCCACCAGCCTTCCAGCTAATAAGACACCTTCGCGTGCAGTCTTAGCTCGCTCAGCCACCAGGCGCCGCAGCATATAGCCTATCCCGCCATTAGTGATTTGGGGCTTATCCTCTCGTGAAGGGCAGTTGTCCGATGTGATGCTGACGCCCCATTCGTTAATATAGCTGTCGGAGAAAAGCATGCCCGGCATTTCCGACCATATGTAAGCCCAGGTTTGCTCGACCTGAGCCAATCGCCCACCGTTGAGGAGCTTGACTTTTTCTCTGGGTGAGTGCTTTTTGCGTGGGACTTTGTGATGATTTACAATTTGAGGGGGAGAATCATCTTCGTTGTGGGCCATAATAACATATCCGTCGGTCGAGGCCTTTTTGCCTACTACTATCGAAAAACATCCCTCACATCGTGCCGTAAATATTGTCAAGCAGAACACAAATACAGCAGCAACCGGAAATATCCTGCTAAAACTTTTCTTTACATTCATATTCGTTTCCTTATCAAATCAGTTAGCTATTTCAATAAACTATGGCTTTTGCAATTCACCTTCACTTGAAGCTACGACCACGGCGCAGGAGGCATCACCGGTAACGTTTACCACGGTCCGGCACATATCCAGTATGCGTTCCACACCCATAATGAGGGCTATGCCTTCCAAAGGCACGCCAATACTTTTTAGTACGATTGCCAAAGTAATTACTCCTGCCATTGGTGTGCCGGCGGTACCAATGGAAGCCAGGACAGCAGTAAGGACTATGGTCAGCTGTTGTGGTACGGTCAGACCCATACCATAAAACTGGGCAATAAAAACAGCGGACACTCCCTGGTAAAGAGCAGTGCCATCCATATTTATGGTGGCTCCCAACGGCAGTGCAAAGCTGGCAATTTGCCCGGGGACACCTAATTTTTCAGTACATTCCATAGTTACAGGTAGAGTGGCTGAACTCGATGCAGAGCTAAAGGCAATCAACTGGGCCGGACGGATACCTCTGAAAAAAGTTCCAATTTTATGCTTACTGAAAATCTTTATTGCCGAAGAGTAAACAACCGTAACGTGAAGAGTAAGCCCTACAATCACTACTAAGGAGTACTTAAGAAGAACAAATAAAATGCCTAATCCAAAATCGGCAACAACTGCTGAAATCAGGGCAAATACGCCGTAAGGAGCGAGCTTCATAATAATATGGACCATTTGAATTATCAGCTCATTAATACCCTCGAAGAAATTTATTACGGGCCGGCTTCGTTCGGTTGGAATTAAACCAAGGCAAATCCCGGCCATCAAGGCAAGGAAGATAATTTGCAGCATCTTGCCTTCCACAAATGCTTTAACTGGGTTTGTTGGGATAATATTCAAGAGAATATCCGTTACCGTTGGTTTTTTCAGGGCCGTCTCAATTTGTGCACCTTCCTTTTCACTGACACTTTCCGTTAGCTGTGTCCGCTTTTCCTGTGAAAGACCCTCCCCGGGCTTGAGGGTGTTCGCCAGGAGTAGGCCGATGCTAATTGCAATGATTGTTGTACACAGATAATAAGCCACGGTCTTGGCGCCAATCCGACCGAGCTTACGAATGTCATTGAGACTGGCTGTTCCCACTAATAGAGAAGCAAAGACCAGAGGTACAACAACCATACTAATCAATTTAATAAATGCCGAGCCAATGGGTTTGATATAGCTGAAGACAAAGGCTGAAAATCCCCACTGATTGGCGAGCACACCAAAAAGCACTCCCACCAGCAATCCTATCAAAACCTTCGTGTACAATTGAAGTTTGAGCAATTTCATTGGTATTCCCGGTCATATAGGTTTCAAGTTTAAGAAGATAATAATAAAGAGAAGAACGGAAGTCAAAGAAGAACGCTCCAAAACTGTTCGACTACCCTGTTCCCACACATTTGGTGTCACTATAATCCGATAAGGGCAGGTAAAATAGTATCATTTCCGGGATAGACGTGATATGCTATCAGCAATGAAACTCAGTGGCCTAACTGAGCAGGTTTACCTGGAGATTTAGGTTCGAGATTGACAATCAAGCAGATGCAAAAGAAACTCAAATGGACAGACTGGTGGCTTTAACAATCAGTGTCGGCTTACTGACAGCCCTGGGGTCGGTGGATGTCTATGGGGATTCGGGCGGTGATTATTGGCCAACGTGGCGCGGGCCTGACGCCACGGGTGCAGCCCGAAAAGGTAATCCACCTCTGACCTGGAGTGAGACGGAGAATATTAAATGGAAGGTCAAGCTGCCCGGGCAGGGCACCTCAAGCCCGGTTATCTGGGGCGACAGAATCTTCTTTCTAACTGCGATTGAGACTGACAAGAAAGGCTCGCCAACTGCACAGAGCGCAGCCCAAGGGAGAGGTGGAAGGCGACCTTTCCACGGCGGCAGGCCTCCGACGAACGTGTATAAATTTGATATTGTCTGTCTGGACCGAAAGACCGGCAGGCTTCTCTGGCAGAAGACCGCCCGTGAAGAGCTGCCCCACGAGGGACATCATTCGAATTACGGCGGCTTTGCTTCATATTCGCCGGTTACCGATGGTAAATACGTCTGGGCGAGTTTCGGGTCACGAGGTGTGCACTGTTACGACATCGACGGCAATCATAAATGGAGCAGGGACCTTGGGAAGATGACAATAAAAGTGATGTTCGGCGA
>CAYTND010000127.1:0-6532 GCA_964438965.1 uncultured Pirellulales bacterium | reverse complement strand
ATATGCTCCTGCCATCTCTCGTCGATACCATAGTCCTGCCATTTCTCGACGAGCAGCCGGTCATTAACCCATAGGCGCATTCCGCCCTGCACCTTCGGGTAGAAGCTGTAAGTCTCCGAGATTGGCACGTTCAACTCGCCTATCCACCTGACTGAGAAGTTATTATCACCGACCGCCTCATCCGGTCCGCTGAGACCCCAGTTAAAGTTGATTTGAGGGTCTATTCGCCTCAGCACGTGATTCCTTAAATTCACATCTCCGTAATAGTCTGCTCGCATACCTCCGCTGGTACCTGCTGTCGTAAAGCTCCAGACCTCGCCTTTATAATACGTGCCGCCGGGACCACGCTCATCGACACGCCAGTAGTAAGTCTTGTCCAATTCGAGGGGGCCGGGAGTATAGGTTGTACCTGGCTGGGAGGGTCCTTCGGAGGCGTTGTTCACATCGTCAAAATTATCGCCGAAATATACGGTGTGCCGATTCGCACGGAAACCAGAGGTCCAGCTAAGCTCCACATCGGGGTCTATGAATTTATCTCCATCGGCGGGCCCGGGGTCATAGGCAGTATTAGGAGGAATCCAAAAGCTCCAGACATCGCCTTTGTATA
The DNA here is from genome assembly GCA_964438965.1 of uncultured Pirellulales bacterium. Classification (GTDB taxonomy): domain Bacteria; phylum Planctomycetota; class Phycisphaerae; order Sedimentisphaerales; family Anaerobacaceae; genus NIOZ-UU13. Next base: position 5,925 of record CAYTND010000127.1, on the reverse strand, counting down.
TCGTAGTACCATCGCCCTCAACCTCATCGATCCGCCAGTAATATGTTGTGCCTGGAACAAGGCCGTCCGGATAAGGCATGCCGGCAAAGCCGGCAATAAGATACGTTAAGGTCTGGTTGCCGTAGAACGTGCCTTCGGCGCCCTCGTTTACATCGTCAAAATTCTCACCCAAATACACATTATGGGAGATTGCAGAATCTCCCGGCGACCAGCCAAGGCTCACCCAGGTTTTCAGATGCATCGCACCGTCAGCAGGGCTTGGGCTAAAGGCATACGGCCATCCTTCACCGTACATAACTTTCTTAAGCTCGCTCTGCGACAGCGCCCGTTTAAACAAGTAGAAATCGTCCATAAGCCCCGTGAAAGGTCTTGTGCTACCAATATTTAATCCTACGCGGGCCCCATCATCCCAATCGTTGGCTATATTCGTACCGCTTGGAAGGCCAAGCTCCGAAACCACTTGCCCATTGACATACAGAATCGCCTTGCCGGATTCTTTGTCGTATGTGCCTGCATAATGGAGCCATTCACCCCACGTTACAGAACCGCCGCGTATGTCGAAGATCGGACTCATGCCATAAGCGCGGAGCATCCATCTAAATTGCCCGTCACTTCGGAGCTCAGGGTGAATAATCCACGTTCCCGCATCCGCTCTGGCATCGAATATAGCGTGATGTTCGCCTGTATCCTCACATTTTACCCAGGCGGCGAGTGTCATAGCAGATGTTGGAATATCTTCGGCAGGGAAATTACGGCCATCCAGATCGATGTAACTGCCGCTCGCGAATTTGGCAGCTCCATTATGCTTGCCATCGGGCTCTGCTGTGACGTCGCCGGCTACAACGCCATCGTGGCCTTTGCCGGATTCGTCCGCGATAATATCACGAACATCGTCAAAGGAATAGTATATGACCAGAGACGGATCATCAGCAGTAAAGGCGTTACTGGCCGGAACCAGCACCAAGACAAAAGAAACTAAATAAGTCAATTTCTTAGGCATAATAGTCCTCCTTCAAAAGCTAAATAGGTGCTGTTAATTGAAATGTAAAAAACATAACCGCCAAGCACAACGCTTTCGCCGCAACTCTGTATCTTGCATAATAACTCCTCCTCTATTCGGAAAGCTGCAAAGATTCCACGAAGGAAGTACGAACATAGACCCTACATACCCTGCCATTTTACTTATACCAGATTACCGACCATCTGTCAAAAAAAAAAATATAAAAAATCCCTTAAAACAGGTGCACTTGACATTTGCGGGCAATTGGTATGAAGCCGCCTTATTTACTGTCGAATTTGGTTGTTATCCATAATTTAGCTCCGGATTTTAGCCGATTATTTGCCCCAAAATGAGATTAAACTGCATCGTTGGCTCAATAAAGAGGGTTAGATTCAGCAGGTGTCATCCTGTTTTGCAGCTTTTCACGTTGTTATTTGGCAGTAAAATCTGCGAGAAAAAACTCATAGTGTTGGCACTTTCAAAACAGATGTGCTATTATAACGCGATTAAGAGGCCTAATAGTGTGGCTCCGGTTAAAGAAAGTAGAAAAAAATGGCTGAACTTGCAATCAACGGTGGAAATAAGGTCCGAACCAAGAAGTTTTTTGCCTGGCCTCATTATGATGGACGGGAGCTGAAGTATGTTGAAGAAGTCATCAAGAGCCGAGTCTGGTTTGCGGGTATGCGGGGGGCAGACCCGGGTACGAAAACAGAGGAATTTGAAAAAAAATTCGCTCAGTATCATAATGCCACCTATGGTATAGCATGCGCCAACGGAACTGTGGCTATAGAAATTGCGCTCCGGGCAGCCGATATCGGGACTGGAGACGAGGTAATCATACCGGCACTTACTTTCATCGCAACGCTAAGTGCGGTACTTCAGGTAAATGCGATTCCAATCCTGGTCGATACGATTTATGATACCCAGTGCATTGACCCGGACGAAATAGAAAAGGCAATCACCGATAAAACAAAGGCTATCATCCCGGTACATTATGGCGGATTTGTTTGTGATATGGACAGGATTATTGAAATCGCCCGGAGATATGACCTCATCGTCATCGCAGATGCCGCTCATGCACTCGGAGCGATATATAGAGATAAGAAATTGGGTTCTATGGGTGATGCTGCGACTTTTAGTTTTCAGGAAAGCAAAACCATGACCGCCGGCGAAGGAGGCATCGTAATCACAAATAATGATGAACTGGCAGAGAAATGTATCCAATACCGTAGTTGTGGACGCCACGAAGGAGAATCTTGGTATATCCATTACGTTATGCCTATGAATTATCGCCTCTCGGAAATTCAATCAGCCATGCTTCTGGCGCAGCTTGAAAGACTTGATGACCAACTGAAAAGAAAAAATGAGAATGCTCATTATCTGGCCGAGAAATTTAAAGATATCGACGGCATCAATCCCATCTTAGGGGACGGAGGTACTGATGTGAATGGTTTTTATTTATATCTTCTGCAGTATGATAAGGAGAAATTCGCCGGCGTTTCGAGGGATAAATTCGTTGAGGCGTTAAAAGCTGAAGGTGTTCCATGTCATATCGGCTATCCCTGGCCTTTATCAAAGAACCCGATGTTTCAGCAAGTCAAAGAGGGGGCCAAAGGATGCCCGTTCACTTGTCCGTATTATGGGAAGCAGACTTCTATAAAAGACCAGGAATTCCCCGTAACGGAAAAGATTTGCAGCGAAACAGTGGTCATTCCCCATCAGGTTTTGCTCTCATCCAGGCCGGATATGGATGATATCGCCGCTGCGATTGTAAAAATCAAGGAAAATGCCGGCGAATTATCAGATTCAAAGACATGTTCACGTTAATTGCAATAACAGTTAGTGCGATTCTATTGAAATATAAAAAGGATGCAGAATAATGAGAAAAATATTCGCAATGTTGATTGTAGGACTAACCCTTGCAACGGCATCTTTCGATTGTGCTGAACAAAAAGAAAAAGGGGAACATCTCCGGTCTAAGCTGCTTCTGAGGGAAGGATGGGCAATACAATCATCTGATAAGGTCAAAGAAAATGGCAGCGTTGTATCTACCGGCAAATTTAAACCGGACGGGTGGTATGCCTGTTCTGTACCTTCGACGGTTTTAGCAGCTTTGTGCAAAAACGCTGTCTTTCCTGACCCGTATTTTGGTGAGAATTTACGAAAGATACCCGGATATCAGGACGGAATATGGTTTTCTATGCCTAAAGACAGTCCATTCAGGATTCCATACTGGTATCGTACTGAATTCAGTCTGCCGGAAAAATATAAAGGAAAAAAACTCTGGTTGCATTTTGACGGCATCAATTATAAGGCAAACATCTGGTTAAATGGAAAAAGAATAGCTTCCAGCAGTTCGGTCGTCGGGATGTTCAAGCGTTTTGCTTTTGACGTTACTGATAAAATGACTGCCGGCAAAAACTATCTCGCCGTGCAGATAATCGCACCGGCGCAATCTCACGGAAGAAACGATAAAGAAAAAGATATGCAATGTACCAACTCTTGGGACGACCACTGTCCCTATCCTCCTGATGGTAACATGGGAATATGGCGGGATGTTTATATAAAACCAACAGGTCCCGTAACAATAAAATATCCTAACGTGGTCTCTGATCTGGACCTGCCATCTACCGATACAGCACATCTTAAAATATCCGCGGAAATAAATAATACCGGTGATAAGCAGATTACAGGAATCCTACGGGCTGTCATATCAGATATAGATAATATTGAACAAGGCGGAACTTCGAAAGGTCGTGGTGAAAGAGTGGCGGTTTATCAAACTGTAACTCTGAATCCAGGTAAAACAAAAGAGATTGAATTTTCACCCGGTAAGTTCAGTAAGCTCAACATCAACAACGCTCGATTATGGTGGCCGAATCCATTAGGACCACAGAACCTTTACAATTTACGCTTGAAATTTGAAATAGATGGTGAAACTTCAGACAGCACAAGTATCAACTTTGGAGTTCACGAGATAACGACCCGCCTGGATGAAAGAGGATGGCGGGTTTTCCAGTGCAATGGGAAAAATATACTTGGAAGAGGCGGGACATGGATGACAAGTGACCTTTTGCTCCAGTTCTCCAGCAAACGGTACGAATCGATGATGCGCTATGCAAAAGAAATGAACTGGAACCTGATGCGAGTAGAGGGATATTCGATAAAAGAGCTTCCGGAATTTTATGATATGTGTGACAAGTACGGAATTATGTTAGCACCGGAGATATTTGCAAGAAATAATCGAGACCCTGAACTCCAACTGGAATGTTTTAAGGAGCATCTGCTCGAAATAAGGCATCACCCATCCGTTATTCATTTTATTGGGCACGACGAAACGGTCCCAACACCGTATATCGATGCAGGATACCGGAAGCTGATTCAGAAGTATGCCCCATATATAACATATCAAGCAGGCTCCGGCGGAATAGCAGAGGAACGTTCAGGTATGGGTGGCTCACGAACCGGCGGGCCGTGGAATTTCTCACCGCCGTCCTACTATTACGGACAGGATTCAAACACGGAATGGACTCAGCGACTAAGGGCTTATGCATCCGGTGCCACCTATTCGGGCGGTATCGGCGGAGAGGTTGCTCTTGTTGAGAGTTTTTACAAGTTTTTGCCTGAAAATGACCGGTGGCCAACAGATAAGAGCGCATGGCATTTCCATACCATTTGCACCAACACCTGGCTTGATGGGACCGAAGAAGGAAGAATTGTACCTTCGTTTACAAAGCTGCTGAATCGTCGCTATGGAGAAGCGAACAGTATTGAGGAATTCTCTTATAAAGGGCAGATAATGACGATGGAGACTATGCGTGCCCTCCATGAGGTTGTTGGAAGAAACAAGTATGACTGTACTTTCCTGCTTACATGGAAATTCAATTCACCATGGCCGACAACACTGTCATGGAATGTCGTTGACTGGTACCTGGCTCCAACCGGCGCATACTATGGGACGAAGAAAGCCTGCGAGCCATTACATGTTCAGTATTCTTATGACGATGATTCCATTTACGTTATTAACAGTCATTATCAAAGTTTTGAAAATCTGAAGGTTACTGCAGAAGTATATAATTTAGATATGACTAAGAAATATTCCAAGGTTACCACAATAAGTATTTCACCGGATAGTAGTAATAAGGTTTTTGACATTGATTGGCCGGGAGATTTAAGTAAAACCCATTTCCTGAAACTCGAATTGAAAGATAAATCAGATAATTTGATTTCTTCCAACTTTTACTGGCTATCTACAGAACCTGATGCTTCCGCCGACTTCAGTGATTTAGAGACTCTTCCCGAGGTGGACCTGGATATTTCTTATAGCAAAGAGAAAAACGGTGATACTTGTACCGTTTATGTTGACCTGAAGAATCCCTCTTCAGATTTAGCGTTCGCAATAAACCCGAAGATAAAGAAAAGTGTTTCAGGCGACCTTGTTCTACCCATTTATTGGCAGGACAATTATTTTTCCCTTCTTCCCGGCCAGAAACAAAGGGTAAAGGTTGAGTTTGATGTCAAGGATTTAGGAACAGAAGAACCATCGCTGGTAATAGATGGATGGAATATAAAAACTGAGAAGATAACAATTTCGGCTCTTTAGGAGACTGTAGATGCTTGCCTGGCCAGATATTGTAATTATCATCGGCTATTTCGTTATCGTGCTGAGTTTGGGTGTATATTTCAGCAGGTATATGAAGTCGCAAAAGGATTTTTTCCTCGCCGGGAAAAAGATGCCCTGGTGGATAGCCGCCTGTTCTTTGCAGGCAACAGACATAGGTCCGGAAACTTATATAGGCGTTACAGGAATAGTCGCGGCCAGCGGATTGGCGTGGTTAAATTATGACTGGCTGCCCGCCTGCACAATTCCGTGTATAATTTCAGCCTGGATTTTCATGAGACATTATCAAAAATCGCGCGGCATT
>CAYTND010000126.1:0-6535 GCA_964438965.1 uncultured Pirellulales bacterium | reverse complement strand
CCAAAATGAACGTAAACTTATATGTTATAGAGGATTACAGAAAAAAAGATGATTTCGCAGTCCGAATAAACAAACCCAATCTTGTCCGCCGTAGGCGGATTCCAAAATGAACTTAGAGCTTATCCGAAAATCCGGCCACACCCCCGCTTACACAGTTGGGCAATTGTTTGACATAGTCGTGCTTTATAAATATCATTTACCGATTATTAACCCGTTTACTCCTTTATTAGGATAACCAAATGAGATTTGCCGTGGATTTGCTGTATTTATTAGCTGCGGCGGCTTATAGCCCTGTGGTTGTATATCGAGCCGTCAGGCACAAACGCTACAGGACCGGCTGGGGCCAGCGTTTTGGTAAAATCACCCGCAGAAGTCCCCCAAAAAAATGTATCTGGCTCCACGCCGTAAGCGTAGGCGAGGTCAACGCAGCCAAGACAATCATCAAAGAGCTTGAAAACAGATTCGGCGATCCCCGATCGGAGTCGAGGACAAGTTTCGAGATCATAATCAGCACTACGACCGATACCGGCTTTGCCTGTGCGACCAACCTTTTCAGTGAGAATCACCAGGTTTTCTATTTTCCCTTTGATTTTTCCTGGATAATGCGACGTGCATTCAGCAATATTCGCCCGGCAATCTGTCTGCTGATGGAACTTGAAGTGTGGCCTAATTTTGTTCAAATCGCACAGCAGTTAAATGTTCCCGTCATTGTGGTCAATGGCCGAATAAGTGACAAAAGCTACCCTGCATACAAAAGAATAAAGCCAATCGCCAAGAAATTCTTCAGCAAAATCAGTCTCATTCTCTCACAGACTGAACAATACGCCCAGCGTTTCATAGAGCTAGGCTGCCCGGATGAAAAAGTAATTGTAACCGGCTCGCTGAAATACGACACCGCCCAGATCGCCGACAAGGTTGAAGGTGCCGACGTTCTTGCAGCTCAACTAAATATTAACGATGAAAGATTGTGGGTCGCAGGCGCCACCGGAAACGATGAAGAAAAGATATTGCTCGACGTTTATCAACAACTAAAGCAACAAGACCAGTTCAGCAATCTACGTTTGGCAATTGTACCCCGTAAACCTGAAAGGTTTGATGAAGTTGCACAGCTCATAGAGCGCAGGATTTTTCCCTTAATCCGCTACAGCCGGATAAAGAACAATACCGCCCAACTGCCAGCCAACAACCAAATGATAATCTTAGGCGACACGATGGGTGACTTGCGAAAGTTTTACTCACTCGCAACGATAATCTTCGTTGGCCGCTCCCTCGTACCGATGGGCGGCTCCGATATGACCGAAGCCGCCGCTCTCGGCAAATGCACTATCTTCGGCCCACACGCCTTTAATTTCAAGCAGACCGTTGACGTACTTCTGAAAGACAACGGCGCCAGTATGGTTAAAGACAAACAGGAATTGCTTCAAACAATGCAAAAATGCCTCAGAAAACCAGACTTTGCCCAGGAAATTGCCAAAAACGGCCGAGAGGTAATCAGAAAAAACCAGGGCGCCACTGCAAAAAGCATCGACCAAATCGCAAAATTCCTGAACACTACTTGATAAAACGCTTTGTCCAACAATCAGCTTTTTAGTTTTTCAGCCGTTGCTCTAATATGTGCTGGACTGGTCCCGCAGCAGCCACCGATGATGTTCACGCCGGCTGAATGTATCTTCTCTGTTGCCGCCGCGAAATCCTCAGGCGATGCCTTATAAACCGCCTGGTCTTCTACTAATTCCGGCTTGCCTGCATTAGGCTCAGCAAAAACCACTACATCACCTGATAGTGCCCTTACCGCCGAAACAAACTTCTCCGCCAACTCTACATATTCATCAAGTGAGACTGTCCCACAGTTAAATCCTACCGCGTCAACCCCTGATGAGACTATTTTTGCAACCGCCGCTTCGACGTCAACGCCCATCATCGTCTTAAAATCATCGCCGGCCCCGTCAAAAGACATCGACGCAAGCACCGGCACCCCCACGCCGACAGATTTCACCGCTTCGATCGCAACGGCTACTTCCTCAAGGGCAGTCATCGTTTCGATTATAAAACCGTCCACACCACCATCCAAAAGTGCTTTTGCCTGCTGGGCAAAAGCTTCTTTCAATTCCTCTGGCTTCAAACTTCCCAAAGGCTCCAGAAAATCTCCGCTCGGCCCAATATCGCCCAATACATACTTTTCCTCCCCCGCTGCCCGCCGAGCTATTTGAGCGCCTGCATTATTTATTTTAGAAGCCTCCTCCGCTAACCCATGCCGTCCCAAAACATACTTATTGGCGCCAAACGTATTGGTAATAACCGCATCACTGCCCGCCTCGAAGTAGCTGCGATGAATATCAGAAACAATATCAGGCGACTCGACGTTTAGATAATCGCTGCACTTACCCACTTCAATCCCGCGAGCAATCAACTGGGTTCCCATTGCCCCATCCAACAAAAATAAACCCTGCTTAATTCTCTCTCTTAAACTCATCTTGGCCATATACAAACTTCGTTCTTCTTATTTACCGCCGTTGTTCAACCCACTTTCCACCCTCGTTTACCAAAACATGCTTAAAATTTCGCGGCGGTGAGCGTTCAAAGACTTTCTGTTGCCTCTCAGTGATTTTCTTCGGTTTTATAGACTTAAGGTCAAGAGTAATACTGAGTGAATCTTTACCCTTGTTCTGCCCGTACGCGATAATCTTTATCAAAGCAGGAACAAAGAATCCATCAGATACCTCTCGGTAGCCCTCCAGTTCTGTATAAGCTATAGCCTTGCCCTGCAAATCGAAATACTCTATCTTTTTTACCAGATAATCACGGCTATAGATGTATATTTTCTTGATTACCACCCCCTGCTCTCGTCTTGTAAGTACATCAAAAGCGCCTTCATTCGACAAAGACCAATTCTCCTCCGCTTTTATCTCTGCAACTCCAAGTGCTTCAAATAAAGTTTTGGGATTTATCAAAAGTCCTTCGGAAGAATCCTGCTCGGACCATTGGCCCCACCAGTAAGTGCTGATTTCCTTCGGCCTTATTGACAGCCAGAACTCACGTTCATTCGAGCCGAGAACTATAGCCTTGGGGATAAGAGTCGCATCACCCTGCAGGTAGATTTCAACAGGCGGTTTCACCAAAACTAAAACCGCAAGGGATTCTTTTTTATGCTTCTTCTTGCCTGCATCATAATACTGCAAAAGACACCGCCCCCTGGCTCTTAGCGGAACTGCCTTTTGTGAGCGTGCTTTCAGAACAGACAACGCCTCGGCCACAGATTCTTTGCCCGGAACGACCTCTATCGGCTTTTGTATCTCGGGCGCACAGCCGGCAAAAATCAGTATTGCTACAGCAAAATAAAAGTATAAACGTAGGTTGTAATGTTGATAATTCATTCTCTATAAATCCGTCTGTAAAATTTGACCTATCTGTGATGATAACTGCTCGACTTGTTCCTCATCGAGATGTGGATTTATCACCTCGACAATCTCCTTTTCGCCTACTATCCTCAAACACCAGATTTCCTTTGCGTTTTCGACTCTCGTAGCATCGTATTTCAACCGCCTTTTTCGCATCAAAATTAGTGCCAAAACAAATCGAAAATTTACTTTCTCCTGCTCAGTCTCATTTTCCAGTCGCTCAAAAAAAGCCATCAGCATCTCATCATCAACGAATATCTGCTTTTTCTGGTCGGGGTGCGGCAGTTTGCTTCTCCAGTAACAAAACACATCCGGCTTTTCACTCTCCCAGTAATCAGCGCAAAAATCCCGCCGTTGCAGTCCTTCGTCAATCTCTACCAGAGCACCGAAGTATTCTTCGCCGTACTCGATTTTCCTGCCTGTGCCGCAGCATTGCCCTAATGGTTTGTCAACTTCCCACTCGCCCATTTCCTTCTTTACCTATCCGCTAAACACGCTGTATGTCATATTCTATTCGAACTTCAGCCATTCGCTTATATTCTGCACCGTTTTGGGGCCTATGCCCTTGACTTTTTGCAAATCATTGCAGCTTCTAAAGGCTGGATTTCCACCGTCTTTTCCACCGAAATTCTCGCGATACGCCACTATCGCCCCGGCTCGTGAGACACCAATGCCGGGCAACCTCACCAAACTCACCACAGGCGCATCGTTTGGATTTATTCGGCCCTCTAATTCAATCTCACAGCTTTGAGAAGACCTGACAAACTCAGAAACATAACACAGTGAAAAACAAACAGCCACACACACACTAATAACAAACGCAAATGATTGAATACTCTTTTGCCTGGCTTCTCTCATATCTTTTTGCGTCGCTCCTTCGAACAATAAAAGCCAAGATTTATTTATCGGCTGAAAATCCCATCGTTCAGTTTCTTCAACATTCGATATGATTCTTTGGGTTCGAGCTGGGCCGTCAACAAACCGCTGTTGGCTATGACACTGTCCTCCGTATCGGTGAGGTTCGAATATGTTACCGAGTTAACAAATGGCTTGCTGAGCGCTATTTTATAGAACTGCTCGATCCAGCTCCCCTGTCGCGACTGGTTCCACTCCTCATGCCATACGCCGGCAACTTTCCCAGCCTGTAAACCGGTACCATTTTGGCTTGGAACTTCCACATCAGTTACATACAAGGGTTTGGCTATAGGCGCAAACGAATCCAGAATTGCCGATACTTGCATCATATCTCTAACGTGCATACCCGATTGATTTTTGCCAAACCGTACCTGCAGCCCGAACGCATCAAAATTAATCCCGCTCTGCACAACCATATCCATATACACTAATGGCGGAATGCTGTTGGGGATTGTCGTATAATATTCGCCCCACGGGTTGCTGATTTCTATTATCTTCAAGGCCCTGTCGCTGCCCTGTTTCACTGCCATATTAGCCGCACGCGTCATTTCCAAAATCTGTTCGAACCTGAAACCGAAATGATTAAACACATTCAGACCACTTATGGCATACCACGCACGAACAACCCCGCTATAGCGAGCGACCACCTCTGAAACAAATCGATACGCAGTTTCCCGAATCTTCTCAAAATCCACTCCACCGCGAAGCAGCCACTTGGGCAGATACTCTTTTGAGAAACAAAGCAACGGCCCTGCGCTGAGCGTCAACTTCTCTTGACCAAGCACATCAACACATGCATCTATCGTCGAAAAATCATAACTGCCTTTGTGAGACTCTATTTGGGCCCAGTTTATTGGAATCGTTACAGACCCGACCAATTCCAGAAGCTTCTCGATATATATAGGATTATCAATCTCCATAGGGTCCACTTTGCAGCCAAGGCAGCCTCGGCCAAAACCATGGTTTGTGCCCCTCGTCTCAAAAAGCGATTCCGCCTGTTTTATCGCCAGCTTTTCAGAAAAAAGTATAGCTTTTTTAAGCGACTCGTCTGCCAGTTTAGACGACTGTGGCGCATCTGAAATATTTTGAATCGCACGAACAAATAAATCCTGGCCCTCTTTGCAAATATCTCCTAAGTCCTCTATGTTGTCAAAAAACAACCAGTCCTCCCGCTTGTTGACGATTTGCATTAGCTTTGCACGCGTTATCTCCACATTCAAATTATACGGACGCTCTCTTTCAGGCAGGCAGGTTGTTGGCAAAAGCACCTTGCCAAAACCGTCTATAGGCCACAGTAAAGCCAGTCCTGCCGTTTCCAGATTAGGCCTTTTACACTCGACAAAACCGTTCTTAAAGCTAATCTTGGCCCGGCGGATACCGATTCCATCGCCGCCGAAAAGATAAGCGCCGCATAATGTAAACTTATCAACTACCTTACCGTTCTTAAAAACCTGGAATTTCAATTTTTTCCTCAGCTTATCTTAAATCTTAAATTTCAAATTTATTATAGCAATTACTTCCCTAAACGCAATTCAAACTTTGTCTTTACATTGATTTTGATTATCCTTCAATTTTTTGCTGAATTTATCATCCCTGCCTGGCGGCAGGCAGGTTTATGGGATAAAATCTCATCCATAGATTTTGATTTATCCGCCGCGGCGGATTAATTTTGAGCCGTAGGGGCGGTTCGCGAACCGCCCCTACGGCGCATTGCCACTTTAAAGGAAAGGACCAAAAATGCTGAACAACAAAAAAACGATGCCCCGGCGCGCTTTTATAAAAAATTCGCTGATGGGCGCAACTGTGTTGGCATATACGTCAGTAACTAAATTGCCGGCTGCACAGACAAAACTTTCGTTATTGCGACTGGGAGGTCCCACGTTTGAAAAATTTGACAGCCCGGACACCTGGGTAAATGCTATCAAGAAACTTGGCTATAATGCCGCTTACTGCCCCGTGGGTGCCGGAGAAAAAGACGATGCCGTCAGTGCCTATGCCCGTGCAGCTAAAAAAGCAGACATAATCATCGCCGAAGTCGGAGCATGGAGCAATCCAATCAGCCCCGACGAAAAAACACGCCGGGCAGCCCTGGCAAAATGCCGCAGGCAATTGGCTCTGGCGGACCGAATCGGAGCCAACTGCTGCGTAAATATTAGCGGTTCACGCGGCCAAAATTGGGCCGGGCCCTCTCCGATAAACCTCACCGAAGAAACATTCGATAT
>CAYTND010000125.1:0-6544 GCA_964438965.1 uncultured Pirellulales bacterium | reverse complement strand
CCCTGTTCCAGGTTGTAGTAGATATTTTCTTCAGCTATCCACCCGGAAGACATATTATCGAACCAGAACCCCACATTATCATTAAAATAACCGGCTTTCACGTCATGTATCAAGTTACGACGAATTACAGAATCATGTGTCAGACCGGCAGTTTTAATCACACCGGAATCATCCGCATCTTTTTGGACATGATGTAAATGATTATGCTCAACCCGATATCCGCCATCTATCGCCTCCTCTAAATTTCTCCAACCTCCAACTGATATGGCGTATCTGCCTCGAGTATTGGTAATCAGATTATGAGCGATTATTGTATCAAGTGTATTGCTTGCGATAATATTAGTTCCGCCACAATTATCGATAGAATTGTAAGAAACAATGTTTTGGCGGATAATATCCATCCAGTTAGCTGGATGAGCATCTCCGGAGATAATAATTGCACTTTTTTCTATGCCGTCGAATTTATTATTAAGAATCCGATTTTGATAACATCCCTTGGCAAAAAACACTCCTGCACCACCCATGCTCCTGACTTCACCATCTACCAATTCGCAATTATGAGCATATTCATAATGGATAGCCCTTCCTCCCGGAATTGTACCTTCAAACTGTAGTCCATATAATCTAAGATTTCGTATCGGCTTTTCTGTTGTTCCCTGAATAAAAACCAGTTGATCTAAAGTTGGAGCAATAACATTAGCATCATTTGGATTTGAAATAGTGTTGGGAACAATCAAGCTCAACTGTCTTGATTCCTTATCAAAAAACCATTCTCCCGGTGCATCCAGCAGCGCTTTTACATTCTCAACATAATATCTTGGCGGCACGATAACAACGCCGGGTTGTGGTTTATTTAAATAGGCTATCTGTTTTCCTTCATCAATCCTGGCGAAAGAATTAATGCCGGTATGCCATCGCAGCAGCATAATCACGCGATTATTTTCCATTTCCGGCCACTGATGAAGCTCATTTTTCCTGAAAAATAACTCCTGTGCACTTTGAGAAAATTTGGGTGGGGCAAAATATCCAACATTCGGTGAGCGTGCAAGAGTCAAAGTTTTGCCGTTCGCAACAAGCTTTTGTACTTTTGTCTCCGTAATTTGAGCAGTCCAAACTCCATTGTTTTGAATCCAATGCTCGATTTTCTTACCACCGGAAATTACCGGTATTTCACCGGGATATGCTGCATAGGTCACATAATGATCTTTCAATTTGTGATATTCAAATGCTCCGCTGGGCAGATTGGTCTCGATTCTTTCACCGCCATCAACTGCAGCGAAGCGAATCGGCTTATCCAGCGAATAGTAGCCGCCACGAATTAGAACCAATATATCTCTACCTGAACCATATTCATGAGGGGAACCGATCCACCGCTTTTCTACAGGTTTTTCTTTAGGGAAGTAAATGTTGCTCTTTAGTTCCAGAACAGCTTGCTGAGCCCGTTCAATTGTTGCAAATGGACCATCAGACTGATCAGTATTTGGGACAGCCAGTTTTCCTGACCAAGAATCGTTTCCATTTGGAGCGATATAAAAATCAACTTTTTTCCCTTTGAGTGTAAAACGCTGCCATTTCTGACCTCGTAAAAGTTTACCATCGTCGGCAATTGTTTTTGTGGTAAAAAATCCCAACAGTATAAAAACAAGAAAAAAAGCTAACATAGATTTCAAATTCATAGTTTTGTCCCTAATATTCAAACGTGTAAACACTTTCTGTATGATTATGTGTAATAATTCAGGTATCTATTATAATTGAGTTTAGTTTATAGGAAATTTGACTTCCACCGACCATGATGATTATACCACCCGGGGTATAACGGTTCAAGGGAGGAAATCAACCCATACACCTTGAAGCTAGCTTTAACCAGATCCCAAACCAGGCTCCAATGATCCCATGGGTCCAGACTGCGCTTGTCAAGCGTCTATAGGACCACTACGAACAACTGTCTATCCTTTTAAAAACAAGCATTTACAATCCCAAACTCCTTATTCCCAGGGTGGTCGTACGTTCGAAACGCTCCCCCGCTATGAACCTACGACCACGGTTGCATAGGAGCGGCAAAGCACTCTTTGTCCGCCCTATATTACCCTAAGACAAAGGGGCGGTTCACTACAGTACAGCTATAGTAAACGGATAAGGAGCCCAGGCCTCCCAGTGCGTTTTGTAGTCAATCATTCTTGTTCTCCATTGCGCCTATGCCTGACTATTGTGGTAAATACATACTCTTGGTAGCTGCGAGCACCCATTTGCCAAGTCAAAGGAACAGTAGTTAAATCAACTGCTCCCAGAAGTAAATCGGCAGATCGACTTTCGAACTAAAAAGTTGGAAGAGAAAATCTCCCGATTGCAAGCCAAACTGGCCAACAAAGATGAGGTAATCGCCGAGATCATGGTTTCCCACGTGCAACTAAAAAACGAAAACCTCACTTTATTTGTCAGATGTAACTTTTAATGGAAGATAATTTATTTACAAGTCCTAAGCCCTCTCTTCAACAACGACTTGCACTTTCTGAATAGCGTTATGGCCTGACTTGAGGAATGGACGTGGCATGGGCTGAGCAATGCCATTAGCATCGATTGTGCGGCAGCGAAGGTCGTATTTTCCGGGACGAGGGACGCAAAGCAGTGCTGCCCAATGGACAATCGTGTTGAGAATCGGCCAGCGGTGCGGTTTACCCGTGGTTGTGTCAAACTGGCGTGGGATTGGCGGCAACTTACCATGGGCAAGGCCTCCTCCCCAATGATCCGGAGGTGGCAAGATATCCGCGCCCTTCCATTCGACCTTATTGAAGTAAGGATCATCCTTCGGAAGAGGTTCATCTTGCGGATGTAGCCAGTACTGAACCTTGCTCAGACCAGACATACCCACTTGCGCAACTCCTGTTATCGGCATCGGTTGTCCCGCTTTGGTCTTCTTGGGGGTATGGATAAAACGTGCGCAGGTTTTTATATGACTGACGGTGTCGTTGTTCCAAAGGGCATACGTATCGTTTGCCTGGTAATTATTGGTCAGCATGATGCGCTGGAGCCACTTTACCGACTTATTGCCGTAAGCGTCAGGGACCAGCATACGAACTGGCCCGCCTCGTTTAGCCGTGAGCCATTTATTGTTGAGCTTGTAGCAGAGGATTACCGGGTGTTCCCCCGGTGGATCTTCCAGCACACGGTCAATCGGCAGGGAACTCTGGAATCTCTGTTTTGGGTCATCGTTGTGGTAGCCATAATAAAAAACACGCCGGACATTGGCAGTCGGACGAGTCAGCCACGCCACTTCCCTCAGAGGTACACCCTCCCACAATCCCATGCCGAATGGAGCTTTGCCGTTCGTGCAGGACATCACGCTCATGAAACGCACGGCATGTGTCTCGGCAAGTTTCATCAGCCCATCGAAGTTCAGGGCCGTGCCCAAAGCCTTGGAAAGCGGCCGATCCACTTTGGCATCACTTTCGAGATCCGGTAGAATCTCCAGCTGCCAAGTCTCACGTGCAAGTCCCACTTCACGACGTTTTTCGAGCGGTAACTTATACGGCGGTGGCTTACCTCGGCCGGCACTAACGAAATTCTCTTCTCGAGTAAGATACTCCAGTTTTGAAAGGGTTTCAGCAAGTAAAGGGTAGGTTTCACTCTCATGCTCCTGACCCCACAGCCGGGAGATACTTAAAGCGGCAACTCCCGCTGCGCTAAGCTGGAGGAAGTAGCGCCGCGTAACGTCACTATGTTCTTTTGCGAGTCGCTCTATTTGGCCCATGATCGAAAATCTCCTCAATCTGATATTTGCCATATACATGATCTAACAGCCTGCTGAGGCTTCTGATTCTATTAGATTACTAAATCCATCTCGAATTTTCAAGCGATTTCAACTTCTACAGCAGTTTTTATTTGGTCCATCGCATGGCGTAGGAAAGGATAAACATTCGCATAAACCATAAACATTGTTAGTCAGAACCGGTGAAGGATGCTCCAACATTGCGCAAGAGATAGTGACGGTCATCGAGAAGACGCTCGGATTCTATAGGACATGCTGAACTTTATGATGTGTCCCGTGCTTTATATTTTCGATTCGACTAACTGACCTGTGCCCACTGATAGATGACAATTCGTGTCTATGACATGCAGTCCGATCCTGTATCTGCGCAGTAGTCGCCTATTGACATTCATTGTGTGATATAATGAGCAAACCTACCATCGCCATCTTAGGAGCTGGATTAGCCGGTCTCGGCGCTGCCTGGTAATTGGCTCGACGCGGTATAGCGCACGCGTGTGTACTGGAGCAAAGTATCGACGTCGGAGGCAACGCCGGCAGTTTTAAACTCTGCGGTATGCCGGTTGATTACGGAAGCCATCGTCTTCATCCTGCTTGCAATCCGCAGGTACTTGATGACCTCAGAGCGCTGCTCGGGAAGGATTTGCTCATAAGACCGCGACACGGGCGAATCCGACTTGCAGGACGGTGTATCCATTTTCCGCTGAAGGTTTCTGACCTCCTGAGAAACTTACCATGGGGTTTTCGACTTCGCATTGCGGGTGACATCATGCGAAAGGTCATTCCCGCTTCGTCGAACGATAAGCCGCAATCTTTCGCGAGCATACTCGAGCATGGTCTGGGCAGAACCATTTGCCGGGAGTTCTACTTCCCGTACGCAGAGAAGATTTGGGGCTTGCCTCCCGAGGAGCTGTCTCCTATCCAAGCGCACCGCAGAGTTTCTGCAGGGTCTCTCGGCAAGATGCTGTACAAGGTGCTGACAGGTGGAAAGAGTTCTTCGGGATCCAAGGGTTTCTTTTTCTACCCCCGCGGCGGCTTCGGCCAGATCGCCCGCGCAATGGCAACAGCAGCCGACAAGGCCGGAGCGAAGATTCGTCTTGGGACCACCATACGTACGATACGCCTCGGGCCGCCGCATTGCATCGAACTTGAAAGGAATGGTCAGGTCACGTCGATCCAGACCGACTACGTGTGGTCCACTATTCCGATTAATGTTCTGCTCAATCTTGTTCAGCCGACAGCTTCAAACAAAGGCTATGAGTCGTTTTTGAGTCACTTTTACGTTAAGATATATAGGGCAGGACAGTTTTTTATATAATCAAACCCACTATAGGAATCTTAAATAAGCTTCGACCTTTCTTCAGAGAGATTCTCTTTAATACATCCTATAGCACAGTTAACGCTACGTTCTTTTGTAATGCTTCAGTGTGTAATAGCATACATAATAATATTAATCCCCATTTGAATGGCTTTTTCATAATTGTGCCTGCCGAATTCAAAACCGCGACTGTCACACCAGCCACAGTGAATATCGGTGGAAGCGAGAAAAACAGCGAGGCGTTCACCAATAAAGACTCCCCTGGCGCCGTGATTCTGGCCGTGCATATACGGCAAACCTGTCTGCTTGGGACGTCTCATGCCGGGCAAAAATATACGATTCTGACGCTGCATATGTGGCAAACCTGTGTCGCCAAGGTCGTATATATTGTGAAATATTTCATGTTCGTGCGGAATCCGTCTTACGGCTCCTCTTGCAAAAACTTCTTCCAACAACTCATAGGAGCTTTTATAGAAGAAATCGCCGCCCGTGCCCACGACACAGTCGTCCATCAGCAAGAATCCCCCGCGGGTAATATATTTTCTTAAATTGTCCTTTTGTTTCCCGTCAAACTTGAAATGGTTTTCTCCCGTCATAAAGAGAAACGGATATTTCTTTATTTCTTCAAGGCTATCGAAGGTAACCACAGCATTTAACTGACCTTCCATTGCCCATTGTGGTTCCCAGTCGTACGCTCTTCTTATCGGTTTGACCTTGCAGCGGATTACAGAACTCAACTCTCTTAATAAATTTGCATCGCCGCCCGGCCTGACATTCCATCTATCGACTTCCCTTTTCTCGTGGGCGAACTTAACTCTGGGCATAAGGAAATCATACCGGTCGAGGTCATCCGGACTCGTGCTTCGCAGCGAACTTCGCAGAGCAGCATATTCGGGTGGTGGTGTTTGTTCAGCGATTGAATCAGAGCCTGCCGCCACCAATGCGGCACCGACAATTGTCCCGCCTGCTGTCTTTAGAAATTGCCTTCGATTCATCTGACCATGTTCCTGCCTCATAGTTGAACCACCTTTCATTATCCTGCTGAGAGAAAGAACTTCGAGGCTTCCCTGCCGTCTGTCTTATCCTGCTTATATCTCCAGGGCTGCCGGCTCGGGAGCCCATCTGCGTTATCTTCCAATACAGGGGTCTCGGTTTTGAGCAATAGCTGCCGGAAGTACCAATCATCCAGTTGCTTCGAAGCAAAAGTAAACGCTTCCAATAGCGATACCTTGCCGTCACTATCAGTATCACTTTTACTATCGAACAGCGAGGGTATGAAATACTCGCTGAACCGTGTGCTGTAATGCTGTTCGGCCGTGCAGGCGCCGATGATAATTCGGCCCTGCCCTGTCATAGCTTTAACAGCCAGTCCTGCACCCGGGCAGTCCAGTCCATGTTAAATTTCCCCATTCATTAACATGCGGGGGATACAATTAAATCTGAAAGTCTTACATGAGCACTTC
>CAYTND010000124.1:0-6555 GCA_964438965.1 uncultured Pirellulales bacterium | reverse complement strand
ATTATTACATCATCAAAAATATAACCTATTTTTTCCAACTCTTTAGCCAAATCAGAATGAAAAGGATAAAAACGACTTTTCTTTCTCAAATCCATCACATTAGCCACACAGTATTTTCCTGGTTTTAAAACTTTCAATACTTCAGAGAATACTGCTCCAAGGGCTTGTAGAAAATCTGTATAGCTGTCCATGCGACCAAGGTCTTCCTCTGAATTTCCATAATTTCTTATTTCTTTATAGTCAGCCGTTCTCCGTTGAGTAAGAATGTTCCAATATGGTGGTGAAGTAAAACAAAAATCAATACTACTTGGCTCAACAAAATCACTTAACCTTCTCGCATCATGAGGATAGATAACAAATGAACGTGAACTTTCGTTTCTTGTATAGATGCTTAGCCTTTGCTTTGCCAGTTCAACATAATCCGGATATATTTCAAATCCGATACCTTTTCGACTCAATAAACACGCTCCAATTAGTGTTGACCCAGACCCCATAAACGGATCCAGAATCATCTTTTCTGAAGAAGTCGTGAAACATCTAATAATTCTTTTGACGAGAATAATTGGGAACATTGCAGGATGTTCTAAGCGCATTTCATCGCTTGTCTTTCTAATATCTTTCCAGACACTTATTGAATGAGAGGTCCATTCTCTTCCATCAAGGTCATTTGCACGTTGTAATTTTCGGATGTAGCTTGACTTTTGAGCAGACGGTCGAGTTTTTTTTGCTCCAAATAATAACATCTGGTCTTTGTGACAACTTTCTGTTTGTAGGTTCTGCTTACTCTTATTCAATGTAGTCGAATTTGTCATATCCTCTTTTTTACAATTTGCAGTTAATTGAAAATGATTCTCGCCAATTTTTTCCAGCCCGATTTCGTCACCAGGTTTTAATCCGTGAACTTCAAAAAAACGTCTTATGGCTTTGCGCTCAGCGAATATTCCCTTTTTTTTGTCAACACGGGTCTTGATTTGACCCACTCCTTCTAATTCCAATGAAATCTCGCCGTCACAGGTTTTAATGTCTTTAGGTATTAAACTATTAAACTGACGAATTCTTATGTAATTATTGTGTATGTTTCCAGAAGTAAGTGTTATTCTTTCTGTTTTGGCTAACACAGCTTTAATCTCCGAATATTTTCATCTGGTAAACTAAGGTTTCCCATAGAAATACGAGAAAAACCAAGACTACCCATTTTACTCCAGCTATTTACCATACAATAACGAATCATTCAATTTCCGTCAACATGATTCTGTGCAATCAATGTAATCCGTGGTTAAATATTACAGATTATATTCTTTAATCTTTCTATACAGCGTTCTTTCGCCGATGCCTAATATTTTTGCAGCCTTTTCTCGGTTGCCTTTTGTTTTGGCCAATGTGTCTGTAATGGCCTGCTTTTCAATTTCGTTCAGTGTTGGGCCCCCGCCTTGCGGGAACCCTGATAAACCTGCCAAACCGGTCCCGGTTCTTTCGGGAGTGCCGGGGGCCAATTGTGGTCTCTGTGCTATATCGGGTGGTATGTCCTGGACGTCAAGTTTGTCACGGTCGCACATTACAACCATCGTCCTGATACAGTTTAGAAGCTGACGAATATTGCCGGGCCAATCAAAGTTTGAAAGGATTGTCTGTGCAGCATCGGTTATACCTGTAACTTTTGAGCCGACCTCCGCGGCGGCTTCTTTGATAAAATAGTCAATAAGCTCTGGTATATCTTCCGCCCTGTCACGCAGGGCCGGCAGAGAAATATTTACGCCTTTGATTCTAAAGTATAAATCCTGTCTGAATTTTTTCTCTTCTATAAGCTTAGTCAGAATCTGGTTGGTTGCGCTAATGATGCGGACATCGACCACGGTCTGTTTGTTTGAGCCGACTGGTATAACGATGCCATCCTCGATGACGCGCAGCAGCTTGGCCTGGCAATTCATCGCCATATCACCGATCTCATCTAAAAACAGTGTCCCTTTGTCTGCTATCTCAAACAAGCCCTTTCTGTCATTTGCTGCGCCGGTAAAGGCGCCTTTGACGTGGCCGAATAATTCGCTCTCCAATAAAGTTTCGGTCAGGCCGGCACAGTTTACCGGCTTAAATGGCTTGTCCCAGCGCAGTGAATTGTAGTGAATCGCTCTTGCCAGCAGCTCCTTACCCGTTCCGGATTGGCCTTCAATCAGGACGGATATATTGGTCGGTGCCACACGTCGCAGGACCTCAAATATACCTTCCATCGTGGGGTTGTTACTCTGTACACCCTCAAACTCGAATTGCCCTTTGTCTGTTTTTTGTGTTCGGCGTTGAGTTGCAGCCGAGACTTTTTGGCCGGCCTGGGCCACAAGTGTACGAAGCTGGCCAATGTCAATCGGCTTGGCAAGATAATCGTATGCCCCCCGCTTTATGGCTTCCTTACAGGTGTCGATGGTTGCGTAGGCGGTTATTAAAATAACTTCTGTTCTGTCGTTTTGCTTCCTGACTTCTTCGAGTATGTCCAGTCCGTCGATGTCACCGCCCAATTTCAAATCGGTAACAACGACATCGACCTGCCGGCTGCGCACGATCTCCAGCGCGTCTTTTCCGGTATAGACAGTGATTGCCTTTGTACACAATTTTTCAAGCGCTTCGGCAATTCCATCCGCATGGTCGCGCTCATCGTCAACAACCAGTATTATATTTGCCTTTTGCTTCAAATTGGCACCTCATTAGGCCTGGATAGGTAATCTTATAGTAAATGACGTTCCTTTGCCCGGCTCACTGTCAACTTTTATAGTGCCGCTATGTGCCTCGATAATCTTTTTTGCTGTCGGCAGACCCAGGCCGCTTCCCCGCGGCCGAGACGAGTAATAAGCATCGAAGATGTGCGGCAATCTGTCCGGAGCAATGCCGCTGCCGGTATCGTTGATTTGAATGATTGCATCATTTATTTGCCGGTCTGTTCTTATCATCAGTTCTCCGCCCTCGCTCATAGCCTGCTGGGCGTTAATAAACAGGTTCAATACCACCTGTTTTAACATATCCGTATCAACCTTGCAAATAAGCGGTTCATTATGCAGGACGTGGCGAATGGTTATCGAGTGGCTGTGTGCCTGTGGCGAATAAAAATCGACCATATCACTGATAAGCTCATTGATGTCGGCAGTTGCCAACTGTAATTCGGTCCTGTCAACATAGCGCAGGAAGCTGTCGAGTATTTGCTCAAGTCTGTCGGCTTCTTTTTGAATCACGGCTATTTTCCTCAGCGCCCTTTTGAGTCTCCGATTATTTTTCTCTGTGCCCGTTTTGCTGAATTCAGCAGAAGCTGAATCCTCCAGATCTTCGCTGACAAGTTTCAAATTTACCTTGATGCTGGAGAGGGGATTTTTGATTTCATGGGCAAGCTCGCCGGTCAGCTTGCTTAATTCTTCAAGGAGATGCCCGTTTTTATTTCTCTGAGTATGAGATAGTTTTTTATGCAGAAATAACACAACAACCGGCACGACGGCCAATAAAGCAAGAACAAAACCACATATAAACTGCTGCACTTCTCTTCCCTCTGCTTTTAGGCCCGCTGATTGGTACAAAGTCTCGTTAACACTGAGAACCCGAACGCAGTCAAGAGCACTTGCGGACTCATTTTCATCTTCCCCCAACCAATATTGTTATTTTTCCTGACCGGCTTGTGTTCTTTCTGCTTCTTCTGCTTTTTCCGTTTTCTCTGTTTTTTCCGTTTTGTTCATTTCAGCAAGAGCGGCTTTGCGGGAAAGTTTAAGTCTGCCCTGGTCGTCAATCAATATTAGCTTTACCGGTATCAAATCGCCCATTTTGCAAACTTCGTCGACGTTCTTGACGTAACCATCGCTTAGCTCGCTGATATGGCACAGGCCTTCAATGCCGGGTATAATTTCAACAAATGCTCCAAAATCCTTTACAGAAACTACTTTTGACTTGTTGTAAATCCGTCCGACTTTGGGCGGCTGTGTAATCATCTCGATAATCTCTTTGGCCTTGAGGTGCCCGTCTCCTCCGAGACAGCTTATGTAAATAGTACCATCCTCTTCGACCTCAATGGTTGTGTCGGTCTGTTCCTGAATGCCCTTGATTACTTTTCCGCCCGGCCCGATTACCTTGCCAATAAACTCTGGGTCGATTTCAATGCTTATCAGCTTCGGTGCATAGACACTTAATTCAGGTCTGGGTTCGCTGATGGTCTGGGCCATAGTCTTCAGAATCTCCAGCCGAGCCGTTTTTGCCCTTTCCAATGCCTCGACCATAATGTTATGCGCCAGCCCCTCAGCTTTTATATCAAGCTGTATCGCCGTAATACCGTCAACAGTGCCGGCCACTTTGAAATCCATTTCGCCGAAGTGGTCTTCCTCACCAGCAATATCAGTCAGCAGCTCGTATCGGTTGTTTTCGCCACTAATCATTCCAATTGATATGCCGGCGACAGGCTTCGTGATTGGAACGCCGGCGTCCATTAGAGCTAATATTCCGCCGCAGACCGAAGCCATTGAGCTGGAGCCGTTCGATTCGGTAATGTCCGAGATTATCCTGATGGTATAAGCGAATTCATCGTCCGGTGGTCTTACCTGTACTAATGCCTTTTCTGCGAGTGCTCCGTGCCCGATTTCTCTTCGGCCGGGGCCGCGCATTGGCCGGACCTCACCGACAGAATACGGCGGAAAATTGTAATGCAGCGTAAAGTTTTGAGTGTACTCATCCAATAAGCCGTCTATAATCTGCGCGTCCCGGATAGTACCAAGCGTTACGCTCACCAAGGATTGCGTTTCTCCGCGCGTAAATAGCGATGAGCCGTGAGTCCTGGGTAAAATACCTACTTCGCACGCAATTTGACGTACATCATTATAGCCCCTGCCATCGGACCTTTTGCCGCTTAACAGCAATTTCTTAACGACTTCGCCCTCTATCTTTCCAAGGATTCGTTTGACCATTGCCTTTTTGTATTTTGGAGCAGCCTCATTTTGCAACTGCGGATTGTCCTCATCAGGACAGTATTGGGTCATAACCTGCTCACGTAGTTCATCGATAGCGGTTTTACGCTCCTGCTTGCCTGGTATTTGCTTTAGCTCGTATAGTTTATCTGATATCTGCGAACGAATTTCTGAAACGAGCTGCTCATTGGTTTCCACAAGGGGGATTTCCTTTTCGACTCCGACCTTCTCGCGGAGCTCTTCGATCATTTCGCAAACCTGAGTAACTGTTTTTTGTGCTGTTGCTATAGCATCAGCGATAACTTTTTCCGATAGTTGCTTGGCGCCGACTTCAATCATATTCATCGCTTCTTTACGGCCACCGAGCAGCAGGTTCAGGTCGCCCTCAGCAAGCTGCTTGTGCGTCGGATTGATAACAAATTCACCATTTACCCTGCCCAATCTGCAGGCCCCAGTCGGCCCTAAGAATGGAATTTTGCTTATCGTAAGTGCCGCACTGGCACCTATCATTGCCAGAACATCAGGGTCATTTTCCTTGTCCGCACTTAAAACATTCGCTGTGATCTGCACTTCCTGGAAGTAACCCTCTGGAAACAAGGGGCGAATTGGCCTGTCAATCTGCCTTGCCGTCAGGGTTTCTTTAGTGCTCGGCCTTCCCTCGCGTTTAATAAAACCGCCCGGAAATTTGCCAGCGGCACTATGTTTCTCGCGATATTCAACACTCAATGGGAAAAAATCAATATCCTCGAATCTGGGCGGTGCCGTTACCGCGGCAACGAGCACAATTGTATCGCCGTATTGGACTACGACCGCTCCGTCTGCCTGTTTGGCAACTTTGCCGGTTTCGATGGATAAGGTTCTGCCCCCTATTTGTCTTTCTACTCTACATACATCAAACATATACTACCTCTCATATTACCTCTTTACTTATTTACCTCTTTGGAATGCCCAGAAACGGACCCCACACATAAACGAGCAAGATATTTGTGTGCTTATGCCCATCTATTTTCGTAAGCCAAGCCGGGATATAATCTTCTGATAGCGTTTGATATCTTTGTTGCTCACATATTTGAGTAACGCTGACCTGGTCCCGACCATTTTCAACAAACCACGTCTGGATGCGTGGTCTTTGCGATGAGTCTTGAGATGCTCGGTAAGCTCGTTGATCTTGTTTGTCAACAGTGCAATTTGCACTTCGGGTGAGCCTGTATCCCCTTCGTGAGTCTCAAAATCACCAATAATATTTTGTTTTTTCTGCTTTGTTAGCATCTTTCGGATAAATCCTTTCTAACACCTTTCAACATATTACAAAATACAAACCAGGTATTCTAATCGGCTATTATAATATTTGCAAGCCTTTTTCCTGACGGTAGATAAAAAGATTGTAACCGTTCACGGGGTAATATGTTGAATTTTGGCCATTTTATGTCATTGTGAGCAAGGCAGTCCGTAAGGACTCCATAGGAGAGCCGAGCGTGACAATCTCTCTGCTGCGAAAATTTGAGATTGCTTCGGCCTAACCCGGACGAGCCGGAACCAAAGAGGGTGGGATAAAAGGCTGACGCCTGAACGAAACCGCCTTTTGCTCATAAGCATCCAGCTTATTCGCACGACCGCAATCTCCCTCCCACCC
>CAYTND010000123.1:0-6611 GCA_964438965.1 uncultured Pirellulales bacterium | reverse complement strand
GTCCGATTTGCGCTCTTGCATCAATCCACGTATTAGCGGGGTCAACTATTGTTACGCCGTTTTCCATTAACTCCCGCTGAATCCGCCGCTGCATAATCTTACTCGCCGCGCTAAGCTGTGCCCTGCTGTTGATACTCACCGCCTCCTCAGGCTGCACAGCCGTAATCGCTAAAACCTTATGACCTGTTCTAATGATATCGGAGACCGCATCTGTTAGATAATACTCTTTTTTGACGTTATCAGGCTTGACCTTCTCCAGCGCCTCAAAAAGGACCTTACTGTTGAACAGATAATAGCTCGGATTAATTTCTTTGATGGCCAACTGCCCCGGCGTGCAGTCACTGTCTTCAACGATACCCTGGATATTGCCGTATGCGTCACGGATTATTCGCCCGTACCCGCTTGGGTCGTCCAGGAGCGCCGTTGCCAATGTCGCCGCTGACTGCCCCGACTCGTGCTTTTCTATAAGTGTCTTCAATGTTTCAACTCGAATCAAAGGCCCATCCCCACAAAGCACCAGCATCTCGCCATCAAAATCCTTAAGATGTTCCTTGCAGCACAAAACCGCATGGGCCGTTCCCGATTGCTCATCCTGTTGTACCCAGACAATATTGTCGGCTGCTGCTTCGGTTTGTGGCTCGGCTGAGCTCGAGGCAAAACGGTGAGGGTCGAATCGCCCTTTCACCTGCTCTGCTGAGAAGCCAACAACGACATATATCTTTGACACACCGATTTCACGGCAGGCATCGAGCACGTATGCTAACATAGGCCGTCCGCATACCTCATGCAGTACCTTTGCCATCTGGGTGTTCATCCTCTTACTGACACCCGCTGCCAGAATTATAGCTACTCTTTCAGCCATAAAATCGCGTCCAATATTCTATTCTTTGTTCTGCTCGTCATTACAAGCAAAACAAAACTGCCTTCTCTTTTAAATAGTCAATGGTCAATATCGCATATCCGCCCGGGGCGGAATAAATAGTCAATTCCCAAAACTACCCGACCAGGACTCGAACCTGGAACGTGGGCACCAAAAGCCCATGTGTTACCAATTACACCATCGGGTAATACAGGTACACAAGAGCAAAAGAACATAGGAGCACACGCGTGTTTGTGCCTTGTGCACTTATTACTTGTCACGGAAACCCCCACGCTCATCTGCGAAAGCAGACGTGGGGGCCCGATTTGGCCCCGCCGGAGGCTTGAGTCAACCACGCCGTGATACTGCTGACCCCAAAACGAGTTATAAGTTCTTTGTTTTGAGTTTATAGTTACAACTCAAAACTTAGCACTAAACACTCAAAACTCAACTCTACCCCATGCGACAGAGCAATTTTTCAATTGCTGGACTATATCTGATTCGCGACAGCAAATCAACTTTTTTTCAGAAAAAATCATAAATATCCTGATAATCTTCTCAAAAATAGCCGGGCTCGGTTTTTCCTTGAAAATCTGACATCTACATTATATGTTTCTTTTAGCAGTTATAAAGGCAGTGAAACGCCTACTTGTTCTTAACCGTAAGAGTGTACCCGAAAGAGTGAGGAGATAGGCTATGAAGAAGTCTGTTGTGTTCTTGTTATGTCTCGTCAACTTAGCGTCCTGTGCCGAAAGCTACAATATCGAGACCTACCGAGTATTTGGCCCTGAACACCCGGGCCGATACAAGCATCCAGCGTCCACTACACAACTTACCAACGGGGACCTTTATATTGCCTACTACGGCGGTTCGGCCGAGTATGGCGACGACACCGCCGTGTACGGTTCCCGCCTCAAACTGGGCCAAACCAAATGGACTGAACCTAAGGTCATCGCGGATACGCCTGACCGAGGCGAAGGCAATCCCGTAGTCTTCCAGGCGCCCGACGGCCGGGTGTGGCTCTTCTACGTGAACCGCTATGGCGAAAGCTGGTCCAACGCGCGAGTCAAGGGGAAAATCTCTGACGATGGGGCCCAAACCTGGTCGGATTCGTTCATGCTCAACTTCGAAGAAGGAACAATGGTTCGGGGCCGGCCCATCGTCCTGAACAACGGCGACTATCTCCTGCCAATGTACTACGAGACCGGCGATGACCGGGAGATGACAGCGTCAACGACCTGTTCCTACTTCATGCGTTACAACCCCAAGACGAAGGTATGGACCGAAACCAACCGGATCAAATCGCCCAAGGGCAATCTGCAAGCCCAGGTTGTCCAGCTTACCGACGATTACCTCATCGCCTATATCCGTCGGGGCGGCGATTTCCTGCCTACCGACCACGGCTACATGTTACGCTCCGAGTCCCGGGACGGCGGATACACCTGGAGTGACGCCGTTGAGACGAAATTCCTCAACCCCAACTCCGCCGTTGACTTCATCAAGCTGCAGAACGGCCATCTGCTGCTGGTTTACAACGATAACATGAACGATCGCACGCCGCTGACCGTGGCTGTCTCGACGGACGACGACAAGACCTATCCCTATCGGCGCGATATTGCGGGCGGCGACAATTCCTTCGCCTATCCCTATGCCATTCAGAGCCGCGACGGCAGGATCCACATCATCTATACGACGAACAGCCGAACGACCATTATGCACGCCGTATTCGACGAGCACGCCATCATCGGCTCACCGCCCGAACTATAATCGACTCCGTGGTGTTCTGCGAATAAAGATGATTTGTCGCGTGCTTGCCCGGATATCCTCTAATTCCCTAATCCACCAATTCTAAATTCGCCATTTTTACCCCGTTAGATTTACCCCGTGAGATTCACTCCGTTAGATAGCGAAGCTTTATCTAACCGGAGTATCGAAGCGTTATCTCACCGGGGTAGCGATGTTTATCTAACCGGGGCTGATTTCTCCCCTTCCCATTTCCCCAAATAATCCGTGACAATCAGACTCACGTATGCTAATCTAAACATTACGATGGGTGGCAGCCAATTAATAGGTAGGGTGCGATGAATCGCACCAATTATTAATAGAATAGAACCATGCCGGACTTACGGATGCCGTCCTGAATTAGCCGAAGCCTGAGCGCAGCCGAAGGGACACTCGAAGGATTGATGCATCTGTTTGTAGAGCCCTATGCGAGATACGAAATGTTGTACGCTGAACGCTAAATGCTGTACGCTGTTTCTACATTGCTAACAAAGTGTAGCTATGGTGAAAATACCCAAAAACCCAAAGATTTATCATATTACACATATTGATAATCTTGACAACATTTTACGCGATGAAGTGTTCTGGTCGGATGCGAAACGACTGGAGCTTGGTCTGGAATGTGAAATAGTTGGCATGTCGGAGATTAAAAAGCGGCGGCTTGAAGAGCATGAGGTAAAATGTCATAGCGGTACTATGGTGGGTGAGTATGTACCTTTCTATTTTTGTCCTCGCTCTGTCATGCTTTACATATTGCATAAGGGGAACCATCCCGGTATTGATTATCGTGAAGGCCAAGGGCCAATTATCCATTTGCAGGCTGATTTGAAAGCTGCTGTTAAATGGGCAACCGACAATAGAATTCGATGGGCTTTTTCAGACATAAATGCAGCAACATATGTCGCTCAATTCTACGACGACCTGAGCCAATTAAATGATGTAATAAATTGGTCCGCTGTAGAAGCTGCCGATTGGCGTGATGCTGCTATCCAAGAATACAAACAAGCAGAGTTCCTTACCTATGAATCATTTCCATTGGGACTTGTGGAAAAGATAGGTGTCTGTAATAATAGTATTAGAGACCAAGTAATCGATAAACTTGGAGATACGGCTTCGCTCGAAATAAGTATCGAAAACGAATGGTATTATTAACTATTGATTACACTTTGAGGTAGCTATGTTACAGTTGATTAAAGGAGACATACTCAAGGCCGATGCTGAAGCCTTGGTAAACACCGTTAACTGTGTGGGTGTTATGGGCAGGGGAATTGCCCTGCAATTTCGCAAGGCTTTTCCGGAGAACTTTAAGGCATATAAATCCGCTTGCGATAAAAAGCAACTTCATCCGGGTATAATGTTTGTCTATGATCTGAATCGCTTTCAAAACCCAAGATATGTAGTTAACTTTCCGACCAAAAAACATTGGAAAGGCAAAAGTAAGATCGAAGACATAAAGTCCGGTTTGGAAGCCTTGGTGCAGGAAGTAAGTAAGCGTAATATTCGATCCATAGCAATTCCTCCGTTGGGCTGTGGCCTTGGTGGTTTGTATTGGCCTCAGGTCAAGCAGATAATTGAAAAAGTATTTAATGCTTTACCGGGTGTGAACGTACTGTTATATGAGCCTGCCGGGGCACCAGTGGCAGAGGTGATGGTCAAAGGAGAGAAGTCTCCGAGAATGACTGTGGGACGGGCGGCATTGCTGGGATTAATGAATCGCTATTTGAAAGCAGTCATGGACCCATCTATAAGCCTGCTTGAAATCCACAAACTGATGTATTTTATGCAAGAATCTGGTGAGAATCTCAGATTGAATTACACTAGGGCTCTTTACGGACCATATGCCCAAAATCTACGGCATGTTCTTAATGCCATAGAAGGACACTTCATCATTGGTTTTGCAGATGCTGCAGATCAGCCAGATAAACAAATTCAATTAATTTCAGAAGCTGCTAAGAAGGCTGACATTTTTCTGGAAAAGCATTATAGCACTCGTGAACATTTTGACCGGGTTGTGGATTTGATTAAAGGATTTGAGACTCCATTCGGCATGGAATTGTTGTCAACCGTTCATTGGGTGGCTATGAGAGAAAAAGCCAAAACCGCAGAACAGGCAATTAAGAGAACTTATTCATGGAATGTGCGGAAACGGATGTTTAAAGAAGAACATATTACGATTGCATGGAAGGTTCTTGAAGAAAAGGAATGGTTATCAAAAAATGGCCAGTGATCCAAACGTATATATCTTATCAGTTGTGAGGGCTAACTCCAAGCATGGAGGCTTATTTGTGATTGCAAAGCACGTAAGCAACAAGGGCGGAGGTAAGAGAGAATAATGAAAGAGCCACGAGCACGTTTACTGAATGCTGTAAGAACGCCTTTGGGTTTTTTCTCCTTGGTGATATTAGCTGGTGAAGGCCTTCTTTTAGCTGCCCTATTCAGATCGTCCGCTCAGATGCATTTAATCTTAGTTGTCGCAATGGTTCTACTTATGTTTGTTACGACGCTGATCGTCGCGCTGCTTTGCTTTAGGAATCCACGATATCTTGGCACGGACACGCATTCAAAGCAGAAAGAGAACGGTCACCAACTGACAAAAGCAGCAGCTGGATACGCCAAGTACGAAGGGCACTACGAGTGCTACCACAAGAGCACCGTGGGAGATCCCACGGTTATCCGGTCCTACGCCCACATCACGTTCGGCGCTGCCGACGAGCCGGTGCGCTTTGAGTCCTTCAGGTACAAGTACAAAGGAACGTTCACTCTCGACGACAACAGCATCTACTTATTCTTGGATGGCGACGGCCATACAGAGCACATGCTTTTCATCCTCAACGATCCGCTATCGCCGGAGTTCGAAGTGCTCACTGGCGTTTTCGCAGCGGTGACCGAGGAGCGAGTACCGGCAGTCGGAAATATCCTGTGGTGTAAGTCCCCGACCCCTACTACGTGTGCAAAGATTCCACTCAAGGAGGTTGACCCGCGGATTAGAAAGTTCCTCGACCAAGAGGGGAACCCGATGGTAGTCCACAAGCCTCCGTTGCCGCTGTTCGAGGAATTGGAGACTTGAATATATCCAACATCTGCACCCAGCGGAGCGAAAACTAGCGACAGTAGGTCTGTCGAAAAAACCGCAATTCATTGTGATTCTCTTGAATGACTACCCGGCCGTTTTCCCCACTATCTGTCTTTGAGTGCACAGGCATCGACCATCAAGCATCCAGTATCGCTTGTCCGCCGTCTTGTCCGTCGTAGCTTCAGCGACGGCGGGAGCAGCAAGAATCCAACTTTATCCGCCGCGGCGGATTTAGCTCACTCCTCACTAACGAGCAGCCTGCATCTCACTTGATAAATCCGTGCAATTTATGCCATAGGTATCCGTGCCAGTCTGTGTCCTAAGAGTCAGCGTTAGTCCGTGTCCTAAGAGTCAGTATTCGTCCGTGTTCTCAATCAAAAACGCTGATACCTCAGAACAAAAAACGGAATTTTCGAATTTTTTTTAACTGCCTTGCTGACATCGAGTTACGAGAATCACGAATTGAAAATCGAGGACTTTTTTCGCATCAAAAGCGCAGATAGCTCTAATTATAGAGGGAGTGTTTTTTTACTCCCTGAGTTTACCCCCAGTGTGTGCTTACTTGCTTTTCTGCCGGGGGCTACTTTTTCGCCTCCGGCAATAAGAAGCCAAATACTTAGAGCCAGCAGGCTCAAATCAAGTGCCGCCTGCGACGACGAGTCGTTTTGAATTTGGGTCATTTCGATTTTGAGATTGTTTCGGATTTCGATATTAGTATTTCGGATTTCAAACTACCGGATAACTCCTTATGCAACAATATGTTAACGTCAACATAACTATGTGGTTTTGTAGTACCAGGAGGCCTATTTATGTCTACCGAAGCCCAAATCCTCGCCAACCGGCGTAACGCCCAAAAATCGACAGGCCCATGCAGTAGCGAAGGCAAGGCCGCCGTCT
>CAYTND010000122.1:0-6634 GCA_964438965.1 uncultured Pirellulales bacterium | reverse complement strand
GATTATAACTTTAGCTCACTTTAGGCACTTTACACTTTAGGCATTTTTTTATGTAGGAGACTAAAATGTTTACAGGGGCAATGGTGGCGTTGGTTACGCCTTTTCAGGAAGGCGAAATCGATTTTCAAACGCTCGATGAGCTGATTAATTTCCAATTGCAAGGCGGCATAGACGGAATAGTGCCGGTAGGGACAACCGGCGAATCGCCTACGTTAAGTCCCGAAGAGCACAAACAAGTCATCGAAAGGGTTGTCAAGACCGTGGGCGGACAGGTCCCTGTAATTGCAGGAGCTGGCTCCAACAGCACCGCTGAAGCAATTGACTTTACCGAATTCTCAAAAAAGGTCGGTGCGGACGCAACGTTGCAGGTCGGGCCGTACTATAACAAGCCCACGCAGGAAGGATTCTATCAGCATTTCAAGGCGATAGCAGAAGAGGTTGACCTGCCCATAGTATTGTATAACATACCAGGCCGATGCGGAGCCGGTATGACGCCGGAGACGGTAGCGCGTTTAGCTGAACTTGAAAATATCGTTGCAATTAAAGAGGCGACCGGCAGTCTCGACCAGGCCAGTGAAATTGCAACCCGATGTGACATAACCATCATCTCAGGCGACGATTCTCTTACGCTGCCGTTAGCTTCGGTCGGCGGCAAGGGTGTTATCAGCGTAGTGGCGAACATTGTACCTGCCGACGTTAAAGCAATGACCGATTTAATTCTTGAAGGCGATTTGGTCTCGGCGAGGCAATGGCACAAAAAGCTGTTTATGCTCTGCAAAAGTATGCTTACCTTAGCAACCAACCCGATACCCATCAAAGCGGCGATGGCAATGCTGAATATGGCCTCGGAAGAATTGCGACTGCCGATGACACCTTTGGAAGAAAGTAAAAAAGTTGCCCTGAAGCAGACATTGGAAGATTACGGCCTGCTTTAGAAAAGACACAAGGCAGTGGTCATCTTCTTCGATTCGTCCTGCGGGGAGAAGTATCCTTCAGTTGGGTTCGGAAGGTGCGAAGATTTGGCAGATTTTGGCGGAGGCGGCGTATAGCCGCTGCGCTGAAACGATGTCGAGAAGTAATGTTGAGGTATCTGAGTGCTTCAAGAGTTTCGAGCTGACGCAGGCCTTCGTCGGTTATATTTCCATCGCTAATAGTCAAAGAGTTGAGCCTGGGCAGACCGGCAAGGTATCGCAGAGCATCATCGGTAAGATCGGGACCACCGATTCTAAGCCGCTCAAGTTCGGTCAACTCGGCTATGTGAGCCATACCTGCATCGGTGAAGTTGTTGGGGTATATCAGTAGTGACTCAAGAGACTTTAGTTTTGCCAGGCACATAAGGTCTACATCTGTGAATGAGTCCGTGGAACGACTTTTAAAGCTCAAGCTCAACTTTTCAAGTTTAGTCAAACCCGACACATCCAGCACAGAATTACCGCGTCGGATATCGTGGGCGTACAAATTGGTCAAGTTAGGTAAAGCATTGAGCCGAGTAAGGCCTGAGACGGTAACATTTGTGTAGTTGACAGACAGCTTTTTCAGGGACTTGATCTCGGTCAGTATTTCCAGGCCTGCATTGCCGAGGTTCGGACAACCAAACAGCATAAGGTCTTTCAAGTTGGTCAGTTTGGTGATGTGTTCCATTCCGGAATTCGAGATACTCCTGCCGCCGATCGAAAGCTCTTCAAGTAACAGAAGACGGCTGATAAACCTAAGGCCTTCGTCTGTAACGGGATTGCCACTTGAACGGGTACCGACCTTAAGATGCCAGAGCCTTTCCAACTGCACAAGATGGGCTAAGCCCTTATCCGTTATTGGATAATCAGTGCCCTTGCTGGTTACCCTCGCCGAAGGCAGGTCGAGATATTCAAGCGACTTTATCTTCGCAAGATGAGCCAGGCCTTCGTCGGTAACTTGTGAATGGCTGATGTCGAGCATTTTCAACGAGCGCAGTTTCTTCAGGTGGACAATGCCGGCGTCGGTGATGTTTCCATTCCAGTGAAAACTCAGGCGTTCGAGCCCGGGGATTTCGGATAGATGAACAAGTGCGGCATCGGTTAATTGTGTCAGATGGCCGAAATGGAGTATCCGAAGCGAAGGGATATTCTTTAGCTGGGTCATTCCGGTGTCGGTGAAGTTCTCGCCATGAAGATATAGGTACCTAAGAGATGGAAGTCTTGCAAGGTGAGCCAGAGCTGCATTGTTCATACGCTCGCCGTCAAGGACGAGTTCCTTAAGTGAGGTAAGCTGTGCAAGATGAGCTAAGCCGACATTGGTTAGGCGGTTTTCTTTTAGGATCAAACCTTTCAGTGATGGCAAGCGTGCTACTTCGGCCAGACCGGCGTCTGTGAGTCGTTTCGAGAAAGACAATCGCTCTAACGAACCGAGGTTACCGAGGAGTTTCAAGCCCCCGGCTGAGATGCTTGTATTTTCAAGCTTGAGGACCTTCAGGCCTCTCAGATGCGCAATGTGCGGCATACATCTGTTATCTGGCTTGCGGCCGCGGGAATATGGGCCGTAGATGCTGAGCATATACAGGTCATCCGGCCCAAGTTTTGAAAGGGGCGAGAGGTCTTTCCAGCCGCTCTGACTTACAGAAAGGGCCAGGCGTTTGCCTGCCGGGACGATGACATCACCGGTAGCTTTGCCGAGGAGTTGCCACTCGGTGTACTCATTCGTTATCCAATAATAAAAGCTCTCGATCTGTCTTTTTGTGCCTGCATCCTGCACCATAAGCTGCCCGAGAGAGCGATCCGCCGGGAAGTGAATAATGCGTTCTTTGCTCACCCTGTCAGTTAGATTCTTTGTACCGGCAATGGCGACTGCGGGCAGGCAAGCCAAAATCACAAGGCAAGTTTGTTTTGAAAATTTGTTCATAATCCGCACCTTTCGAAAAAGATATGGCTTGACCAATAAAGATTAATCTAAATACACCGTCCGCGCTATGACTACAGCTATACCATATATTATAGACGAAACAAGGGTACTTTTGTTACAAAGAAAAACGTAAATATGACATCCAAATTCATGTGTCAGACCTGGTAAAACCACGAGTTTTTCCGGCATGCCAAAATAGAAATAAACACCAAAAATGGAAACAATGTGATATGTAGGCTTTCAGGTTTTCAGCCACTGTTGTGCCTCGTGATAGGTCTGGAGCGTGGCGGAAATCATCTTGCTGACGGTGTGATTGTCTTTTAAATAGTGCTGTGCGGCTTTGGCGATTTTACGCGCGAAGTCGCGTCTGTCTAACAGCCGCTGCAGCGCGCCCACTATACTAAGCTCATCATTTGGGTCAAAGACCACGGCAGTCTGGTCCTCAATAATTAAATCATCTACACTGCCCTTACAGGCTGCGACAGCGGAACCGACACTCATCGCCTCTAACAATAAAGGATTAAATGCAGAGTTAGGCTGAGGCTGTATGAAAATGTCGCCTGTGGCAAGGACCGACCGCCAGGGCCTTAATCTTGGAACAATAGTAACGGTCTGCAAAAGACCAAGTGCAGCTAACAATTTCCGCAATTGTCCTTCCGCCCGGCCGCCGCCCGTTACAACCATCATAAATTCATATCCGTCAATCATCAGGTGCCTGACAGCGCTAAATAAATTCTCGAAGCTATCCGCATTATCCAGAGGATGAGCCATTACGATAGTCGCAAAGCCAGAAGGTCCGGAAAAACACCTGTTGCCTTCGGCCACGAAAGTGCCGATATTTATCTGCTCAATTCGTTCGGCAAAGCGAGGATAGGCCCCGGCAATATCAGCAGCGATACTTTTAGCAGGGGTAATAATTTTTGCACAAAACCTCGATGAAACAGAAAACCGAACCAAATGCCTGGCGAGGGAATTAACCGTCAACACGTAGGGTAAATCCAATCGACGAGTCAATCGCCTTGTAAGCAGTGCTCTACTTTCGCATAGGCAGTGCAAAACGGCAGGCTTGAATTTCGCAAGCCTTTCAATAAGCAGCCTTCTGTTTAGATGCCCGGTCAATGGCAATTCAAAAACCGGGTGAGTGATAACCTCTGCGGTGCCGGTGAACACAGAGTCCGCATCGCAGCCCGGCGGACAAACCAAAGCCACAGGTATCGACTCATCCGCCAAGCCAACTAACAGATGCTCTAAGAATACCGAGTATTCAGAAACTGTATGTTCCGACGCAATAAGAGCTAACCGAAGTGACTTCTTTGTGAAATTTTCCAACGCCAAACTCGTTTGCTCCTTATTCGCTCACTTGCTACTGTTTCGTATATCGTATTGCGTAATATATTATCGCAAAGATGATTTTTAAGCCATTGCAAAAATCGGCAGTCTTGCGGAGTATTTACGCTTTCGGTGTTTGTGTGATTTGTTTTGTCAGTTCCCCCAATAGGGTGTGCATTTGGGGGTCGGATTTTTCGGCCTGGCTTATCTTGCTGCAGGCGTGCATAACGGTAGTATGGTCTCGGCCTCCCAAATGACCGCCAATTTCTTCGAGGCTGTGTTTGGTTAAATTTCTGGCTAAGTACATGCAAATCTGACGAGGCTCAGTAATGCTCTGGCTGCGCTTTTTGCTCTGCAAATCGGCAAGGCGAACATCAAAATGGCTGGTTACCACCTCGATAATATCCGTGATACTTATATGTCTGGCTGCCGCTTTGATCTGGCCTTCCAGAGCTATCTGAGCTAATTCGAGGTCGATTACTTTGTCGGTCGTAGTCGCTACGGCATAAATGGTTGTCAAAGCGCCTTCCAATTCCCTGATGTTTGCGTGCAACTTGCGGGCGATGTATTCTGCTATTTCATCGCAAATATTAAGGCCACGAAGATGTGCCTTCTTTTGCACGATTGCAACTCTTGTCTCGTAGCTCGGAGGGTCGATTCTTGTAACCAGCCCCCAGTTGAATCTGCTGATAAGGCGTTCTTCGAGTGAAGGAATCTTGCCGGGCGGGCTGTCGGCGCTGAGGATGATTTGTTTGCCGTTGTTGTAAAGGGCATTAAAGGTATGGAAAAATTCCTCCTGGCTGTGCTCGCGTTCGCGCAGGAACTGAACATCATCAATTACCAGCATATCGACAGTGCGAAACTGGCTTTGAAAGCCGGACAAATTACCTTCCTCGATTGCCCTGATAAATCTGTTGACGAAATCTTCACAGCTTAAGTATTGAATTACGGCACCATTAGATTTTCGTTGGGCCTCGAAACAGACGGCATGCAAAAGATGGGTTTTTCCCAGGCCGGAATTGCCGTAAATAAAAAGAGGATTGTAGGTATTTCCAGGCGATTGACTTACCGCAACACAGCTTGCATGAGCAAGTCGGTTGCTCGGCCCTACGACGAAATTATCAAAGGTATAGTCAGGGTGAAGTTTAAGGGGTGCGATTTTGACTTCGGCGAATTCAGTCGAGCCGTATTTCTTTTGCAAGATGGGGCCGTCAGAACCGGACGCGAAGCGTCGAGAGCTGCTGTCGGGTTTTTCGTGAGTGTCAACGCCGAAATCTATGGTGATAAGATGGCCTGTTATCTGCTGAGCGGCCCGGGTGAAACTACTTTTGCAATTGTCCTGCAAGAACTGGACGGTCGCCTCATCGGGACAACCTATTCCAAGTGAACCGCCATCCAGGCGTAAAACCGTTAAACTGTCGAACCACTTGCGGGCGTTGGCCGGGTCAAGTGCTTTTGCACGGTCGATTATATCTGTAAAAATGTCTTCAACTTCGCGAACTGCCACGCCACCATCCTTTGTGAATCGATGCTCCGTGTGAAAAGCGACCGTATATCAAAACGTCCCTGTTAAAAGTTTCTAATTTTGTCCCGCACCAATCAGGCAAAAGCCTGGCTCACTTGGTTAGGGGTAAAAACGATAATAGAAAATTTAACCGGTGTAGCTCAGTTTGTCAAAGAAAAATGTCAGGCTGGCAACAAAAAATAAAAAATTGCAAACTTTTTCCAAACGGACTATTGAGTATCTGGAAAATTAAATCTTGGCCGGACTTGAAATTTTCACAAATCCCGATACTATCAGGGCTGTGTCAATTCTGTTAGAAGTAATAGAGTTATGCAAAATTGAGGTTAGGCATATATGGGAATCTTCACCAAAACGGCAGGATATTTCAAGGACCGATTAGGCAAAACGCGTGATAAAATCAGCAGCTCACTTTCGTCGATACTGAGTCTGGGCAGAAATATCGATGAAAGTCTGCTCGACGAGTTGGAAGAAACGCTGATAAGCGACGATATCGGTCTCGAAACGACGAATATGCTCGTATCAGAGCTGCGTGAAGCATATCGCAGCAGGCAAATCGCAAAGACCGACGATATCGTACCGTTTCTCAAAGAGCACATTACAAGCTATTGGCCGGATCGCGACAGACAACTGCATCTGGCCCAGTCCGGCCCGACCGTTATCCTAATCGCCGGTGTCAACGGGACCGGCAAAACCACAAGCATCGCCAAACTCGGGTATATACTGAGCCAAAACAACAAAAAGGTCATTGTCGCCGCGTGCGATACGTTTCGCGCCGCCGCCGTCGAGCAATTGACCATCTGGGCCGAGCGCATCGGCGTGCAAATCGTAAAGCACCAAACCGGCGGCGACCCGGCGGCGGTTGCCTTCGATGCCTGCGAAGCCGCTCTGGCAAGAGATACAGATATC
>CAYTND010000121.1:0-6673 GCA_964438965.1 uncultured Pirellulales bacterium | reverse complement strand
TGACCTCTGACCTCTGACTTCTGACCTCTGACCTCTGACTTCTGACCGACAGTGCCTGTTTTTATGTCCTGGTCCATCCTCGGCATGATAATCGTTTTAGCCATTGCATACTCTACTCTATCGAGCCTTTCCTGCGCTGCCGAACAGCTTTATTTTCTCAACAATGCCTGCTTGAAGCTGACGGAGCTGAGCGTCGATAACTTTCAGCGGATTATACTCCGTATTGTTTGCATTGTGGTAAGCAACAAATCCGTCGATAAACGCATATTTGAGTTGAGTAGATATATTTACTTTAGTACAACCCAGCGAAATACATTTCTTGAACACCTCATCTGCAAGGCCGGTTCCACCGTGTAAGGCAATAGGCACTGCGGTTTTTGCAGCGATTTCTTTGAGCAGGTCGTATGCAATTTTCGGTTCGCCCTTATAAACTCCGTGAGCAGTCCCAATGGCTGGCGCAAAACAATCCGGCTTGACTTCCGCACAAAACTTGATCGCTTGTTCAGAGTCAGCTAAATGGGCATCCTGCTCTTTTACATGAATGTCGTCCTCTACTCCTACGATGGCCCCAAGCTCAGCTTCGACAGTAACATCTTTGGGGCGCGCCATCTCCACTACTTCCCTGCTTAAGGAAAGATTCTCCTCAAATGGCTTTGAAGAGGCGTCAATCATAACCGAGGTCCACCCTGACTCGATGCACTCTTTGATAAGCTTTAAATCCTTGCAGTGGTCAAGGTGTAAAGCAATTGGAACACTTGAAGGGTCAGTTAGCTGCCTTATCCAGGAGATGATGGCCGATGTGCCCCAGAATATAACCGTCTTGGCCGATGTCTGGATGATTACCGGAGCCTTTACCTGTTCCGCAGCCAGGACGACGGCCCTGGTGGAATTGTAGTCAAGGATATTAAAGGCGCCGACGGCATAATCCTTACCGGCTGCTTTACTAAGCATAGCTTTCATATTCTCAAGTGGCATTGCTTTTCTTCCTACCAGATATTTCTTACAAATATAACACCCTTCCTGCCGCTTCTATAACATCACCTTTCTGCGGCACCGAGATAAATAGGCTATCTTAGACGACTCAGATTGTCAACGGAAGAAACATACCCGGATTTATACTTTACCAAGGTAGCACCACACGGTTGAATGTGGATAGAAAACAACGAGACTTTGTTAGAGAAGAAACAATAAAGTATTTGATTAGAAGGGCCTTGTTTGTTAGACTGCTCCGAGTATTCGTTGGAGTGTTACAGCCGCTATAATAAATCACTCTGGAGTTAGCCTATGTCAACGACCACAAAGAAAGAACTTGTCGAGCGAATTGCTCAAAGCACTCAGGCTAAGCGAACAGTAAAGTTCAAGCTCGCCCGCCGGCGGCCAGGGATGGGTCCGCTGATGAGCCGTGAAGTATGGAGTGACAGATGAACCAGCATCGAAATCTTGCAGACTACGCCATTATTCTCAGCGGCAAAGATAACGTAGCAACTGCACTGGTCGATTTGCCAGCAGGAAATTATATTTCCAGCTCCGGTGAAAGCCGGACTACGATCACCGTGCCTGAAGATATCAGTGCCGGTTTCAAGCTGGCCCTTTCGGACATCCGCAAGGCAGAGCCGATATACAAATATGGATATGTGATCGGCCTGGCCAAGACAGATATCAAGAAAGGCCATTGTGTACATGTACATAATCTGGTCAGCTCAGTATAGTTCTGTGGAGTGACAACCGTATGTCCGAAATCAAACCCTGGCCGCCGGCGGGCGAGCTCAAAGGATATCGGCGAAGCGACAGCCTTTTTGGCATACGCAACCACATTGTCGTAATGTCCAGCGTTTCCTGCGCCAATTCTGTCGTGGAGCGAATAGCAAAGACCGATTCTGACATTATCCCGATTACACATCAACACGGCTGCACGCACATGGGTGCCGATACTGAGCAAGTGCTCAGGACACTCAGCGGGACCTGTAACAACCCGAACGTCGGCGGTGTGCTGCTGGTTGGGCTTGGTTGCGAGACCATAAACGTAAACGACATTGCTTTACGTGTGGACCATAGCGGGAAAATGATCAAAACGCTGTTGATTCAGGAAATCGGTGAAATACAGAAGATTATGGATGCTGCTCGCGATAGTCTTCGCCGAATAAAGGATTTCGTCTCGAAGCAGCAGCGGAGCGACTTTGACATCCGCCATCTGACGGTAGGCCTTGAATGCGGCGGCTCAGATCCGTTCTCCGGGATAACCGCCAATCCCGCTGTCGGAGTTGTTAGTGACAGACTCGTGGAGCTTGGCGCAACAGTAATTCTTTCCGAAATCCCGGAGATGATCGGCGCAGAAGCATCCTTGGAATCCAGAACTCCTGATGATACCGTAAGGCGGAGGCTGCTGAGGCGGATTAAGGACTATGTACGATTTGCAAAAGACTCCGGTGGCGACCTGCGAGGCTGCAATCCGGCGCCGGGCAACATCAAGGCTGGGCTTAGTTCCATTGAGGAAAAGTCGCTGGGGTCTATTATCAAGGGCGGCCGTTCCAACATCAAAGAATTCGTCGAGTACGCCCGGCGACCAAAGTGTAAAGGACTTGTTGTGATGGACACGCCCGGCAATGACCCCGAGTCAGTGACTGGAATGGTTGCCGGCGGGGCAAATCTGGTATTGTTCACCACGGGCACAGGAACACCGGTCGGCAATCCGGTTGCGCCGGTGATAAAAATTTCGTCCAATACGAAAATGTATCGGCGCATGGGTAACTTCATCGATATCGATGCCGGTAAGATCATCAAAGGCACCCGGGTCGATGCCTTGGCTGATAAGATATTCGAGTTTCTTCTCGACGTTTGCAACGGCAGGCAAACCGCTGCCGAGGTCAATAACTGCAGAGAGTTTGCAATCAATAGAATCGGCCCATCGTTCTGAGATACCGGCTTGGGAAGGTCAAAAAACCAATGTCAACAGAAAGCAAATCGAAAACTGACAACGTCCACAACAACAAGGAGTCACCGCCGGCGGATACTTCACTTGTAAGGGAACCACCGCGAACGTTGGGCGCGACACTTCTTCGGCTTGGTCCCGGTATGATAATCGCTGGCTCGATAGTGGGGTCGGGCGAGTTGATTGCCACCACCAAAGCCGGCGCCGAGGCGGGATTCTGGCTGCTGTGGCTCATTATCATCGGCTGCGTAATCAAGGTCTCCACGCAGATAGAGTTCGGCCGATACACCATCACGTGGAGCCAAACGCCTTTGTACGCGCTGAACAGAGTGCCGGGGCCACGACTGAAAGTAAACTGGTTAGTATGGTACTGGGCGATTATGATCCTGTTGGTAATTTCCCAACAAGGTGGTATTGTGGGCGGTGTCGGACAGACACTGGCCATCAGTCAGCCGCTAACGAGCTATGGCAGACAGTACAATCGCCTGCAGAATGAGCTGGTCAGAGCTAAGGTTGACTTAAAGGTGGCTCAGGCGCAACGTGCCGAAAGAGCCGCGATAACCGAACTGCAACAGAAGATAACCTCATTGGCCTCTGAAACCGCAGAGCTTAGAGAGCCGACGGACGCGTATCTCTGGGCCACGATACTGGCAATTGCAACATCTGTGCTGCTGTTCGTCGGCCGATATGGGCTGATCCAGTTTGTTGCAACTGTATTAGTCGTGACATTCACAATCGTGACGATAATAACGCTGATCGTGTTGCAGACAAAACCAGAATGGGCGGTAACTGGCGGCGATCTGGTGAACGGACTGAGTTTCCGTCTGCCGCCTGCTACCGAAGGCACGGAAACCAAACCAATCGCCACGGCGCTGGCGGCATTCGGCATAATTGGTGTCGGCGCTTTGGAGCTGATAATGTATCCCTATTGGTGTCTGGAAAAGGGCTATGCGA
This sequence comes from uncultured Pirellulales bacterium, assembly GCA_964438965.1. GTDB lineage: Bacteria > Planctomycetota > Phycisphaerae > Sedimentisphaerales > Anaerobacaceae > NIOZ-UU13. Next base: position 2,790 of record CAYTND010000121.1, on the reverse strand, counting down.
AGTTCACTGGTCCAAGAGAAGGCACGGCGCAATGGGTAAAGCGTGCCCGCGGCTGGCTGCATGTACTGCACTTCGACGCATGGATGTCGATGGTGGTCTATACGTCAGCGACAGTCGCCTTCTACTTGCTCGGAGCCGCCGTGCTTGGCAGAACGGCCCTTAATCCAAGCGGTAAGCATATGGTGCGTACGCTGGCAGCGATGTACGTGCCGGTTTTCGGTTCTTGGGCCCACGGCGTGTTTCTCGCGGGGGCTTTTGCAGTACTTTACTCCACATTCTTTGTCGCCGCAGCGGGATGTGCCCGAATGGTCGCCGATGCGTTGGGCCTGTTCGGAATTACTGATGGCTCTGAACAGGCACGGTCGAAGTGGACGCGCATCATTTGTGTTATATGGCCACTTGTTGCATTATTGCTGTACATAGGTGTGCGTGCCCCGACGAAAATGATCCTGGCCAGCGGAACCGCTCAGGCGATCATGCTGCCGATGCTGGGAGCTGTGGCTTTGTATTTTCGTTATCGACGGAGCGACGAGAACCTGCGGCCAGGCTTGTTATGGGACGCAATGCTGTGGCTTTCGCTTGCAGGTTTTGTCGTCATAGGCGGTTGGTCATTGATCAGCATATTTTGCAGATAGAAGTGTGATGTGATGTGAGGCACCTCCGCTTGTAAAGGACGGCAGAATTTGGAAAATGAGGTCGCCTGGCAAGTGAATTTGGAAGACAATGCTCAAAACATTGCTTTACTCACGTAAATATGGTATTATGGAATAGTGAAATATGAAGGAAAGAAATGAAATTGATTGCAAATAGTAGATTCCGGATTACAGAAATAACTATTTTCGAAAAAATGTATTTATCTGTAGAAAACGCGTGCCGATAACAAACACACGGTAGTACCCCAATCCTGAGAGTGAGGGGATTATTATGCTGAAAAGGTTTTTTGTATTTCTATTGTGCTGCTTGTGTGCCGCAAATAATAACCATGCCCGGTTTTTGAATCAACAAAACGTTCGTAGTTTCATCGTTGTATTGAAAGAACCTTCTCTCAGCAGTTGTGCATTTGATGAACAAGGAAACTGCTTGTACAAGGGGATTTCTACGCGAGAGAATCGGCATGTCGAACACGTGATTAAGCGTCGTCTGGAGTTGGAAGACAAACTGAGCCATTTTGAAAAACGGTTAAAAAGATTTTCTCCCGATATCATTCCCCGGCGTCGATTTACCGGCCTTATTAACGGCCTGTCTCTGGAAATGCCGGGTGGAATCGCATCGAGGATTCGATCCTTGCCTGAGGTCTTAGCAATAGTGCCAAACCGGAAATACGATCGCTTGCTGACTAAAAGCAATAATCTAATGAATGCACCCTTGGCATGGCAACTCAGTGGAGGAGAAACACGCGCCGGACAAGGGATCAAGATTGGTATTATCGATACTGGGATCGATCATACCCACATAATGTTCAATGATGAAGGATATGAACTTCCTGACGGATTTCCACTTGGTGATACGGCTTTCACCAATAATAAAATCATCGTGGCCCGTGTTTTTACCAAGAGTGGAGATTCGATTGAAGATTCGACTCCTCGTGACCGGAATGGACACGGAACGCATGTGGCCTCCTGCGCCGCAGGAAGTTTGAATACGGTCTCACCGTTAGGATTAATCTCAGGTTTTGCCCCTAATGCATACTTAGGAAATTATAAGGTGTTTACGGATGATTTCACGACATTAGAGCAAATCATTAGCGCACTGGAGGCTTGTGTGGAAGATGGTATGGATATTGTGAATCTTAGCCTCGGCTCTGAATCTTATATCAATATCCTCCTGGATCCCGAGGCTCTGGCGATCAAGAATGCGATAAAGGCGGGAGTGGTTATCGTTGCTGCCGCAGGTAATTTGGGTGAACCGGAAACAATTGGAAGTCCGGGGCAGATTCCGGAGGTAATCACGGTCGGATCTTTGACAAATGCTCACAATGGTGGAAACTCCGGTGACATGTCTGTTGCGATGATGAACGTATATGCAGATAGGACACAAATCTTAACCGAGGAAGAAATTATCTTAGCGCCGGATCCGGATTTTTTCTCACGTCCATTGCTCGGGCGCTTTCAACTTATTGACGCCGATGATTTTGACGGCCGCAGTTTCGGGGGCAATCAAGATGGTTTGGTTTGTGAGGGCCTACCTGCCGGTTCCGCTCAGAACAAGTGGGTTTTGATTCAGCGAGGTATTTGCACATTCACAACCAAAATTGACAATGTGCAGGAGGCCGGTGGTTGGGGGGCTTTGATCTATAATAATAGCGACGCAGAGGAGGGGCATGAAGAACCTCTTCGAACTCCAAGCGTTCCCGGCACGGAAATACCTTCCTACTTCATGTCAAGGAATGTCGGATTGCTTATTAAGGATGCGCTTCACAGCTCGAACGTGGTAGAAGTAGAATTCTATGCCCCTGAGCCATTAGAAACAGATCAAACCGCTCTTGAATTAAGCACGTTCTCTTCTTTGGGGCCTTCTCTTAGTTATGCGGTAAAGCCGGAGATTGTTGCAGTCGGCCAAGGAAGTTATGCAGCGACACAGAACGACTTTCCCGGCGAATTCCTATTTGGAAACTTTGAGTATACTGGATTTGATCTGTCCGGTTTCAATTTCAGCAATGGAACCAGCTTTTCCTCACCCCGGATTGCGGGAGCTGCCGCAGTAGTCAAACGAATGAATCCCTCATGGACACCTGAAGATATAAAGTCAGCAATAGTCATTTCTGCAGAAAGGCCACTGAACTTTACTTCT
>CAYTND010000120.1:0-6692 GCA_964438965.1 uncultured Pirellulales bacterium | reverse complement strand
TTATTAGGCAATAGCATACTGTTTGAAAAGAAAAAATCAAAAAACAATTTTTTCTTTCCAAAGTATGCCTAACCTCGATTTTGCAAAAGTCCTGTCATCACGCCTGTCAGTCGAAGACCCATCCAACAGGGGGAAGCGTGCATATCCGCATAATACCTGAATCACCTCCTCAATTCCAACCCATTTTGTTGACATTTGTTATTCTGGTGTGGTTTCCAATCAGGGCTTGTTGTCCCCAGGTTGCTCTGCGGGACGGTTCAGCCCACGTGATGGCTGACGACAGTCCAAATCTGTGATATGCTCGAATCCGTGTTAAACCCACCGGAGGAGGCCTTTGAGTATCGAGTCGCCTGCGTACAATCCGGCAGGACTTCTCGCCCAGCAGCTATCCGTTTAGTTCTGAACAGTAGTATCGTACCGCACGCCATCGGGGACCGGTACAGGGACGGCAACGGTGATACCATGGTCGCCGGCGGTCTGGCGAGAAGAATCGACGGCGATGAAGGCTGTGTAGGCCGACATCAGGCCATACTCAAGGGCTACCTGCTTGATTTCCCGCCGCAGGTCCGGATTGTTGTCGTGGGTGGCTTGATTAGCCAAGGTCTCGATTTTTTTGCGGGCCCATACGCAGGCGATGCCCGGATGAGTAACGGCGGAATCGTCGAGGTTGACACCGATAGCGATTTCCTGAGTCAGGTCGCCAATTTTGCCGGAAACGCGAATGGTTGTGCTGCGCCGGCCCTTGAATCTGCCGGTGAGAATTAAAGGACGACCGACAAAGAGGTCACGAATACGGTGGGGGTACACATCTGTAACCTGCATATTACCCCAGTCGATTGTTATGTCGGTAAGGGCAGGATGGCTGATGCGCTCGTAGAACAGGTCAACGACGCCTCCGGCGTTCTCGTCCAGGCCGATATAGGCGACGGCGCCCTTTCCGAGTTTGGCCATTCTGTCGAGCAGGTATCGGTTGACGGAAGAGCCGACGCCGAAACTGAAAATTCGGCTCGCACCGAGGCGTTGGTGGACCGCTGCGAGGATTTCGACTTCGTTGCCGATGTAGCCGTCGGTCATAAAGGAGACCAGACGAAATCTGTGTGGGTCGTGGGCAAAGTCCAGGGCGGCCTTTATGCCCTCAATCATCATAGTCCCGCCGCTGCCGTGTAAGGATTCGACGTAGTTGAGTCCTTTGCGGATGTTGGCCGGCGTTGCGGGGATGGGCTGGGGACCAAGCTGCGAGGCATTATTGGAGAAACGAATTATCTGGAAAGTATCATTCGGCTGTAGTTTTCTAAGAGCACGTGTAATAGCCTCTTTCGCTTTGGCGATGGGTTTGCCTCTCATACTGCCGGAGCAATCGAGAACAAATATCATTTCCATCGGGGCACGCTTCAGGTACGAAAGATTTTCCGGCGGATACAGCATCAGTGTGAAGAATCCGCCTCGTTTGTCGTGGTGTGTTACCAGGGCCGACTTTACAGTTTTACCTGCGACCTTGTAGCGAAGGACGAAGTCCTTATTTGGGATACTGTCGAGGCTGCTGAGCTTGACCGTCAGCTTTTCGGGTGTGGCAAAGGTTTTGGTAATAACGTGGCTGGTGCAGGCCACTTCTTCGATGACCACGCCGGCGTCAACGTCAACCGTAACGGCAATATCATGGCCGCTGCGCTCGCCGGGTTTTAAGTACTGGACCTCAGTTTTCTGGCCCGAGATGCCGGCTTTGCCGCGGGCGACAGCGCCGACGCCATCGGTATAGCTGGGAGGGTTAAATCTCGGCCCAACGACCATAGGAAAGACGAACTCATACCAGCCGTCCACATAGGCTAAGGTGTTGAAATACTTGATATTGATGTCTATTTCCTTGCCCGGCTCAATGTTGGCGACCTTTTGCGTGAAGATATTGGGCCGCTCCTGAGTAAGAAGTGAAGCGACATACCCTTGTCTCCTGGCTTGCCTGTAGATTTCCTCGGCTTCTTTGCGCTCGCGAATGATACCGCGGATTCGGCGTTCGCCAATTGTCATAATGAACTCGTTAATCGCCGCATTCTGCGGCAGCGGAAATACATACACCGCTTCAATCTTTTGGTCGTAGGGGTTATGGAACTGCTGGGTGACATCAACGGTGGCGATGTAGCCGCTGATTTGTCCCTTAACGTCGGTATGCTTGAGAGGCAGTGGTATTTTTTTATCTTTTTTCGGCAGCTTAGCCAACATAGCTCCGCAGCCGGGTGTATCCTCATCAGCAGGGACTGCCTGCGTCTCAGACCGGGCAATTACCCATATTTCATCCTCTGTAACATTAAGCAATTCAACGGGGATTCGCCGCGTGTCGGGTATTCGCCGACTTCCCCAGAACTTTAGGTTGTTCCTCGGCGTGCCCACAAAGGACCTATGGCTGTCTGACATACGGGCTTGGGGTTTGAGAGTCGCAGCAGGCCCGTTTGTTCTATACCTCCCACCCATCTCTGGTATTTTGCTCAGCACCGGCACCCGGCCATTTACGAAATAATGCTTTGCGTTTTCTTCGCTTTCGGATTCGAGGACCTCGCCCATTTTCCGCCCACTCTTACCCTTAATACTGTCAATCGCATCACCGTCCTGGAGAGTAACGTTAAGACCGGACCTATCTGGTTTTACTGAAATATCGGCTCTTTCTTTATCCTCTGCCTTGACCTGCTCCTCTAATTGTGTGCGGAAGCGAATATCATCTCTCGGCACCTCCTTTTGTAACCCGGACAGAATATTTTGCAGTTCAGTCGGCAACTGTGGTTCAGAGTCAGGTTTTGCAGTTACTTCAACGAATGTTACATTTCCCTCTTCGCTCGACTTTTCTGCTGTCTGCGAGGATACAGTATCACTTTCATGCTGGCTGCATCCGACGAAATAGCCGACTATTGCTATTGCGGTTATGCCTAAAAGGATTGATGCAATTAGTATTTTCTTTTTCACTTTTATTCTCCTTTTTCGAATGAGATTTTAGCGGGTATTTCTTTTGCATCTGCATTAGCGGCGACGGTGAGCTTTAGTTCGTAATCAGGCTCGGCATCGCCGATGATTTGCAGATGGATAGTGGCAATTCGGGTGCGCCCTTTGGGCAGGTCGCGGCCGGTGTTAAAGGCGGCAATAATTATACTGTCATTGGCTAAGGCGGCGGGGTCGTAGTAAGGAGCCTCTTTGAATGCTTTGTGCTGACCGCCTTCTACGCCGACGATTTTGATTTGTCCGGCAGCGGCTTTAAGCTCGAACTGATAGGCCGCAAGCAATTTGTTGCTTGAATCAAGATAGATATGCAGCGGTGCAAAACGGACTTTCGGCTGAGCAGTCAAATCCTGCTCTGGCTGCCGGGCCAGGACAGGAACAATCAGGAATATGCTGGTCAGAATTATTGCCATAATCTTTTTCATTACAAGACTCCTTTATCCAGGCCCCTGCTTTTGCAGGGGTAAACTCACAGCGGCGGAGGCGACCAAATCGACATCTTTACCGTTTACAACGCCATCCTCGTTAATGTCCCATTTTTTATCGGTACGGTTGGCGGATTCGATATGGCGAGCTAATTTGAAGGCATCGAGGATATCCACTCGCCCGTTCCGGTCAATATCAACCGCCTGGGCCTCTACAAGGTTGGACTGACTTGTAGTAGGCCCGGGCTTTTGCGTTAAATTCAAACTGAAGGCAAAAATGATAACGGCTGCCGCGGCGGCAATCCGCCAAAGGCTGACATGTTGGAAAATCCGGTGACGCCAATGTTTTGGAATAAAGTGTTGATGGGATTTGTCTATAACAGCCCTGTCCACCTCTGGTGGCACGGAAAGCTGCGGCTTGAAAAGGGTTCTTAAATCTTCTGAAAATCCAGCGGAAACCCTCAGGTCCAAATCCTCATCAAAATGTTCTTTTCTTTCAGTCATAATCGCAGCTCCAATATGTTAAGCGAACAGGTCGGCTCAAAAGTTCAAAGTTTTTGAAATTTTTTCCGCTGAAAGGAGATTTCTGAATTATTCGAGGAAATAATCTCGTGTGCGGCGGTCATGACGGAGTGTGCGCAGGGCATGGTGCAGTCTGGATTTAACCGTGCCTATGGGGATATTAAGGGCTGTGGCTATCTCTTTCAGGCTCATATCATCGACAAATCTCATCAGCAGCACTTCTCGTTGCTCATCGGGCAATACTGTCAGGACGGCAGCCAGCTCCGAACGGCTGCGTCCAGTTTCTTTTGATACTGGCGCAGGTAGTTCGCTCAATATTTCTTCGTCGGTTGTAAAGCGGCGGTTTTTGCTGCGGAGGGCAAGAGAAAGATGCTTGACCACCGGGTAGAGAAAGGTCGTCATTGAGGCGGTAAGGCTAAAGCCGGGGAACTTGCCTAACAGGTAGATAAAGGTCTCCTGGAGTACATCGAGAGTGTCCTGCTGATTGCCGGTAAATCGCCAGGCTAAACGGTAAACCCAATCCCGATACCGGTAGTAGAGGGCTTCGAAGGCGTCCGGATCGCCTTCATTTACCAATTCAATTAGTTCCTGGTCAGAGTCCATAGTGAACCCGTTTGGCACCAACTATGTAGTTTGCTCATGTCCAGTTTAGCTTTTTTGGCTGCGGTTCGCAAGTCCTGGTCGAAGTTCATAATACCCCTACAGGGGCCGCATCGGGAGTATGAAGCTAATCGCTGTAAACGGTGTGCCGGGACAAAATATCCGGACTTAAGGAAAAAATAGTGAACCTTTATCTGCTGATAACGTAAAGACTTACAAGGATATGTAAAAGTTTGGTTTCGGCTTTTAGAAGCGAAACTGTCTATTTTCGGTTAAAGTGCGATTGTCCCGTTGCCGATAATAAAATAAGTTCAAAAACAGATTTTTTCTCCCCTCCGGAAAACATCGGGTAGCAGATTGTTGCTCGATGTTTTCTTTTTATTTAGTTCTGCTGTGCATAAGTCGTAAGTGCACAAGATTCAGGGAGCCATCGTAGGGTGGGGCTTGCCCCACCATTTGTCCAATATGCTATACGCTGTACGCTATACGCTATAAATTCTTTCCATAGCGTTTTTTGTATTTTTTCCCACTGCCGCAGGAACAGGGCGCGTTGCGGTCTCTCGGATGTTCAGATAACAAAAACCACCACAACCGGATTAACCAGAGCCAACTAAGTACTGTAAAACCAATCGTTTCTCCTCTATTGTCATTTTCCTGCCATATTCGTCAACGTATTTGTGCCATATTTCTTCGTCGTGGCGGCTCGGTTCAATTATATTGTGGCACGATGAGCACTTCGCGTGGTACAACATCTTGCCATAACTCATTTCTACCGCCATGTTCCGGCACCCATAGATTAACGCCAAAAGTCCGATTGCTCCAAGCAACCATAGTGATAACTTCTTGACCATAATTGTAACCTTCTTCAATTCAAGCTTCAATCGGAAAAGTGCCGGGGCTGAGCGGCTGCTCAGCCCTAAACGCACACTAAGCAGCTAAAATGGAAAGCCGATTATTAACCTGAACCTCAGATCATCGCTTCTGTCGTTAAGCCCCCTGAGAGCACCAAGCCCGACCCAAAACTTTTTGCTTGCCCAGGAAACTGTTGGACCAAGGTAATACTTGTCTTCGGTGTAATTGCCGGTTGATTCGAGTCCAACTTTCAAACGCGGGTTAAACTCATAGTTCAAACCCAAAGCGTATTCGTTCTCATTACCTCCTTTGCCATTAATTCCAACCTTAAGTATCTGGTTGTATGCAACATTGAACTTGCCAAAATCCTTTGCTACAATGAGTTTGCCTTCCAGAATTTCCAGGGTGTCCGAACTATCGGGCCTTATATATTCCAGATACAGCAACGTATCCAAAGGGTACATCCCTTTCTCTCCAAAACGGTAACGCGTTCTCAGCTTAGTGCCGGAATACTCAAATTTATCATCGGTTTTAGAGTTTGCCTGCTGCCACCTCTGATAAACGGCTATGTCCCATCGGTCAGTCAGACCATATTCATATTCAAGCTCGTGCTTCCAGGTGTTCTTATTATCATACTTGTGAAAATCCGGTGCCTTATGCGTCAGGTAGTATTCTATCTCAGAATGTCCTTTCCGCATCGTCTGATATTCATACGTCCAGACGTAGCTTCTGCGGTCACCTCTTGCTAAACTGGCACCCAGCAGAACTAAAAGCAACATTACATAACCAGTTGGTTGTTTCTTGGTTTTTAACAACATAACACATATTCCTTTCCAAATTAAAGACAATATCAAAATGAAAAACCACAGCGTCCTGTAGATGTTTGGATTGGACGCGGTTATCGTTATTGATATTCATTCTCATTTTCTTTCTAAAAAAAACAATATTAAAACCCAAAAACATAACAATGCTGTGGAGACGGACTGGTGCGAATTACGATATTGATATTCATTATCATTTACAATCCAAAAAAATTATACACAGCTAACTTTCATACCACTTTTTTTCTTTTTTCTTTTCTTCCCACATCGCGGGCATATTCCAAAAATATCCAGTTTATGATAATCCTGGATATAACCATGTCTTCTTACCAGTTCTTCCTGCAGCGATTCCAGCTTCTTGCTATATATCTCCACGAATTTCCCACATTGGGTACAAATCAGATGGTCGTGATGCTCATGTCCATATTTGTGCTCAAACCGTTGAACGCCGTCACCGAAATCCACCATCCTGCAAAGTTCGGATATTATTTTT
>CAYTND010000119.1:0-6713 GCA_964438965.1 uncultured Pirellulales bacterium | reverse complement strand
TCCTTTCTGCCGCCATTCGAGCAATGTTTCGTCCGGATTATCCAAAGAATCTCTTAGTAAGAAATCATCGAAAAACGGAGCCGCTAATTGAACTGTTTCGCGAATACTCTGATATTCACTTTCGTGTTTTTTCTTAAGGAACAACAGAAACGCCGCTAAATTACTCGCGTCCGGACGTAAATATTCGTAATCTCTTTTAGAACAGGTTCTTTTTACCGCTGCAAAATCACTGGTATCATGAAAATGATATATTCGCCACTCTTTATGTATTTTTGTTATCACAAAATCAAGGATTTCAACGACATCTTTTTTTGAACTCCCTTTTACAGGCAAAGCAGGTGTACTTTTGACAAATCTATTATCAGAAGTAGCGTCTAAATATAGAGAAAACTCAGACTCAGGAGAAAAACAAAAACTTATTGTAATTTGATGTGTAGTTTTCGGTCCCAAATAAAGAAATCGGTCTGCACCACCTTGTTTTTGAACATAAGCATCAAATGATTCTTTCCTCTCTGCAAATTTCAGTAAAAAATCAAAAAAACTTAGAAAGTTGCTTTTACCCGCGCCGTTTGGTCCGATCAGGATATTAATATTTCGAAGCTCAAAATTCTCAAGATTTCGGATGGATTTGTAGCCTTTAATGGTTAGTTTGCTGATTGCCTGTCCCATATCATTTTCCTTGTTTGGGGTCAAATACCTGCTGGGAAATAAAAAACTTTTCCGGTTACAGCTCGGCGTTCAGCCGAGACGAGTCCTGTCAAATCCAGTCCAGAGAACAAAAAAACACGGCTGTTTTACCGGGGCTTCATTATACAATTGACAATCGATACTTTACAATGATTTTATCCCAGTTCCTGCACCGGTCCGACGAGGGTCTCGTATTCGGTGAATGTTGATTTACCGCCGGCGCGAATCAATTCCGCCAGGGCTGCGACCTTCGGGGCGTTTTTGGTAACGTATCTATGGGCAATCATCGCCTTGCGTTCTTTCATAGAAACTGTTTGGCCGTTGTCGGCCTGGCCGTTATCAGCCACCGGAACCTGCATATCCACTTTCGTACTGGCCTGGCCGCAGAACAGGTAGCCGTTAATCAAATCTATTGCCATATCGACCAGCGCTCTGCCGTAGAGGTCCATATATTCGTTCCCTTGTCCTTTTACAAAGGCAATAGACTCTTTTAATTGTTCTGTTCCCTCGGCAAGCTTTTCGAGCAAATCTTTTACTTTGGCGTCATAATTCTGCCCGGCCAGCTTGGCGATGAATTTCTCGGCAGTCCCGCTGCAAACACCGCGAACCGCAGCAACGACTTGTAATTGGCTTGTCCCTTCATAAATGGTTGTGATTCTTGCATCGCGGGCGTGCCGTTCGCAGGCGTAATCTCGCATATAGCCGCTGCCGCCGAGTACCTGAATCGAATCGTAAGCAACTTTGTTGCACATCTCAGAGCAATAATATTTGCTCATCGGCGTCAGCATTGCCGCGTATCTTTTGTATTTTCGCGATTCTTTCTTGAGCTTCTTGGCCTGGGCTTTATCTTCAGGCGCGTTCGTTTCAAGTTGCTTGGCGTATCCGATTTCCATATCCACCACCCGTGACGTTTCATACAAAAGCACCCGGCCCGCTTCTATGGCAATCTTCATATCAATGAGCATATCACGGACGGCCGGCAGCTTCTCGATAGCCACTGCGAACTGTTTCCTTGTGGCCGCATAATCGCGGGCAACGCGGAAAGCGGCTTCAGCAATGCCCATCGATTGGGCCGCAATGCCGATGCGGGCGCCGTTCATCAGGCTCATAACGTATGTTACAAGGCCCCGCTGTCGCTCGCCGATTATCTCACAAGGCGTGTTATCAAAAAATATTTCGCACGTTGGTGAACCGTGAATACCTAATTTATCTTCCAGCCGACGAATATGCACCGTCGGCCCCGGCCCGCAGACAAATAAACTAAGTCCCAGCCCTCCGCTTCTGTCCAGCTCACTGCGGGCCAATACCAGCAATACGTCTCCACAGCCGTTGGTTATGAACCGTTTTACGCCGTGCAGGAACCAGTTACCGCTGTCATCCTCAAATGCGCGGAGCTTGACCGCCTGTAAGTCGGAGCCGGCGTCCGGCTCGGTCAATACCATCGCCCCTGTCACCCGGCCGGAGGAAAAATCGCGTAAATATTTCTGCTTTATTTCTTCCGATGCGAACGCATTGATTGTCTCGGCGATTCCCTGCAGCCCGAATATATTCATAAGTGCGGCGTCCGCTCGCGAAAGAATCTCGATAGCCATCGAATAGACAAGATTCGGGAAGTTCAGACCGCCAAAACGATGGGACAGTGTGAAACCCATGACCTCGGCCTGGCTGAGTTTTTCAATAGATTCCTGTATTGGCTTTGCACGGGTTACTGAGCCGTTTTCGTTGAGCGTATTGCCCTGGCGGTCCACGTCTTCTGCACGCGGGGCAATGAACTCTGCGCTTAATTGACCGAGCGAATCCAGCACCATATCATAATTCTGTATCGCCTCCTCGGCGCTGGCCGGTGCATAATCGAATTCGCTTGCGAACCTAAAGCCTTCTTCGCGAGTCTCCACCGAAGTGCACAGCTCTATGTGCCTGAATAAAAATTGTATATCGTTGTTGTCCCTGTAAAAATTTGCCATAGACTGTCCTGTTTCCTTATAGTCATTGCGAGCGAAGCGAAGCAATCTAAGACGTAACGAATGAGATTGCCGCGCCAACCTCTGGTTGGCTCGCAATGACGCTATAGTCTAAGTTTCCTGTTCGTTTTACTCTTTTATGCTTTTTTCTTTGATTGACTTTATCATAAGAGGCACAACAACATTCAAATCCCCGACTATCTTGTAATGTGCAATGCCGAATATGGGTGCATCCGGGTCGTTGTTGACAGCAACGATTTTCTGGCTGTGCGACATCCCCGCCTGGTGCTGAATTGCACCGCTGATTCCTACAGCTATATACAAGCTGGGCCGAACCGTTGTGCCGGTTTGGCCGACCTGATGGTCGTGGTCTATAAACCCTAAGTCAACAGCCGCCCTGGTTGCCGCCGGCGCTGCACCGAGGCAATTTGCCAGATCCCATATCAGTTTGAAATTGTCTTTACTACCTACGCCTGCTCCGCCGGCGACGATTATCCTTGCCGCTTTAAGGTCAACTTTCTTTGGGCGTTTGTGCTCGTCGAGAATCTCCAAAGGCAATTCCTGCTGAGATAATTGTACTTTCTCCGCGACGATTTCGCCCCGGCGTGTTGTGTTCGGCTCCGGGATGGGCATCACGCCTTCGCGAACCGTAGCCATCTGAGGCCAGCGGTCGTGATTGATAATGGTAGCGATTATATTTCCGCCGAAGGCCGGCCTTATCTGAAACAGCAGGTTCTTGTGGAGCTTTTTATCTTTTATGGTCTCGTGGTCGCCGATTTGCAAATCGGTACAATCAGCGGTAAGACCCGCCTTTGCTGCACTTGCAATTCGGGGCGCCGGGTCCCTGCCGGTGATAGTTGCTCCATAAAGTACAATCTGTGGCTCATACTTATGAATTAAATCGAACATCACTTTTGCATAGCTGTTCGTCTGGTAAGCCTCGAGCAAAGGATGTTCAACCAGATATACCTTGTCAGCTCCGTAGTGTATTAACGTTGTCGCAAGGTCTTTGATTTTGTTGCCCAAGACAGCCGCAGACAATTTTACGTTGAGCGTATCAGCCAAATGCCGGGCCTTGCTCATCAGTTCGATTGGAGTATCTTCTAACTGCCCGTTATGCTGCTCGGCAAAAACCCAAACTTCACCTTTTCTGTTCACATCTATCATAATTCGTATCTCGTATGTCGTATAATATCAAACTTCGATATTCATTATTCCTTGTTCAATATTCAATATTTTCTGTTTGTCTTTTCTGCCTCCTATCTTCTGACTTCTGCCCTTTTTTCCTTTTTACTTTATAATCCTCGTAGGGTGGGGCTTGCCCCACCATTGATTTTTGTTTTGAATTTTGAATTTCTGTCATTCGAGTTTGTTTAGAATTTCGGATTTCGAATTTAGGATTTCCTTCTACGCTATTGTCTTTTCTTCAATCAGCTCGTGTACCATATCCGATATTCCCTTATCGTTCGGCTCGACGCTTTTGCTTTCCTTTGCAGCCAGGACAACGCTTTGAATTCGATGGACTTTTGTTGGCGAGCCCCTTTCCCCGCACCAGTTTAACTCAGACTCAACAAAATCCAGGTCCCATTGCTTAATCAGCAGGGACTTTTCTTCTAATTTGTTGCATTTATGCGCAACAAGTTCCTTGATGCTCGCCTCGTCGGCATCCGGGTTTTCAGATTTGATTTTTTGCTCAACCTCAATCGGGGTACATGCTTTTTTGTACTTCATCATCTTTTTCGCCGCTGCAACTCTCGGCTCATTTGCATCGCCGATAACGGTGAGCACTACCGGCATCTCTGCCTTGACCTGCTGCCATCCGTTTCCGATATTTCGCTGCACGGTTATAGTCTTGCCGTCAAGTGCTATGAGCTGCTCGACGTAGGTAATTTGCGTAATGCCTAATTTCTCTGCCAACTGCGGCCCTACCTGTGCGGTATCACCGTCAATCGCCTGCCTGCCACAGAGGACAATATCGTAATCAATCTTTTTGACCGCACAGCTCAGGATATAGCTCGTTGCCAATGTATCACTCGCCGCACATCGCCGGTCCGTTATCAGGATGGCATCGTCGGCTCCGCGGAAAAGAGAATCGCGAAGGACCTCGCTTGCCGCCGGCAGCCCCATCGTGATAACCGTTATATGCCCGTCGAACCGGTCCTTTATTTGCAGGGCCAATTCGAGGGCGTTGAGGTCTTCCGGATTGAAGATGGCCGGCAGCGCTGAACGCTTAACCGTACCGTCATCGTTCATCACATCACCCGTAATCCTTTTGGTATCGGGAACCTGCTTAATCAGAACAACGCAGTTATAACCCAACTGTTGTCTCCTTATCTGTATTTATATTTATTATTGATATATCTCATTCGAGATACTTTTCATAGTTTACCCTGAGCAGAGCCTGCCCTGAGCGGAGTCGAAGGGCTTCACGACATACGCAATACGATATACGAAATACGATACACGAGATACGGATTTTAGCGGGTTGTGCCCCCAAGTCAACCCTAAAAGCGATTATTGTCATTTCGACCGGAGTGATACGCAGCATCGCAGAGCGGAGAAATCTGGTTTTCGATATAGACCGGAAAAGGCAGCGACTCTCTTAAGAGTCAATAATTTTTATAGCATTTTCGGTTCCCATACTTGATTATTTCTCAGCGTCGCTCATTGAAAATCCTCAACAAAGTACCAACTTTGAAACATCCTCAAAATAGTTCAGACGCAGCTCGGTGAAGGCAACATTATCATTTCCCCGACGACTCGATTTTGCGTTCGAGTTCCTCAAACCAATTCAGAACAACGTTTATTTGCGTCGGCGTTGATTCCTCCTGGAGGGGCTTGACCATGATGAACCGTCGATTCACAGAATCGAAATCATAATTCCTGACAATGGTATTCCTTGCGGAGAATTCGGTAAACAGGTCGTTCGGTTCTCCAGAGGAAAACGACGGTTCGATCTCAATCGCTACGGCCTTCATCGTATTGCCGCTGCGATAGTAAAGCATCTCGCCTGAAGGATCCCAAATTGGCTCATCGCCCCTGTCAAATGAAATTTGCCTTCTATCGTTCCCACTGGGGTACCGCCGTACGTAAACCTCGTACCGGCCGCTGACATCGGATGCATAGGCAATCCAATCTCCGCGAGGATGGAACGCTGGCATCTTTTCGTTGTATTGCGTGGCGAGGAATTCCCGCGCTTGACGCCCCTCTTCCATCGAAAGCACCCAGATGTCGAATGAGGAAGTCTCGCCTACTTCACCACTTACGCTGACAAAAGCAAGTTTTTGCTCATCGCCCGACCAGGAGCATGGTAACTGACCTTTCTTGGGATTATCTTCTGTAAGCGGTTCTTCACCGCTGCCGTCCGCGGATACTGAAAAAAGGCTTGGGACATGGTTATTGTCAACTCTGGCGGAGCCATACGTTATTCGTTTGCTGACCGGTCCCCATACGGGCCATAAGTCCCATCCAGGATTATCGGTGATTCTGGTCAAAGCTGGCCGAGCTAATTGACCAACGAATATGTCCGAAGTCGCAGATGCTTTGATAACCGCCAGTTGCCGGCCATCGGGCGATAGGCGAGGGCCGGCATATGTATCAGGAGCTAACGACAGCGGCTCTTTCTTTCCCTGAAGATCCACCCAAACCAAAATGCTCTTCGATATCTCGATCCCCTCCGAAGCATAAACGAGCGTGCCATTAGCGGACAAGCCGAATTGTGCCGAAGTACCGGTCGAAACACCCTCGATGACCTTGACCTCGGAGCCGGTCACCCGGCGATGTTTGAGATCGAATGGCACGGCCAGTAAGCTGTCCAGTCCGGCATAGACCAGATAGCCGGCCCCCCCATATTCCACATAATTGGCATTGCTGCCGCGCAAACTCAACTGACGCCAATTGTTCGTCTCCAGGGACAGCAATGCGATACGCCACTTATCCGAACTCTCGTCGGTGGCAATCGTAAACAGGATGTCCTTTCCGCCTGGAAGGACCACCGGCATGGTGTGGAGCAGTTGCCCACCCGCATAATCCGGATTGGTCACGGCTGCGGGCGTTGGCTCCCCC
>CAYTND010000118.1:0-6779 GCA_964438965.1 uncultured Pirellulales bacterium | reverse complement strand
GGAGTAATTATTGAGGTGTTAGGCAAAGCAGGACGGTACGAAAGCGAGATAAAATCGATAATCCGCCAGTATCATTTACCGGGTGAGTTTGAGGAAGATTGTATCGAGCAGGCGCGCCAGGCCGCCGCTCAATTTGACACGGACAAACTCAGCAGCCGAGCCTGTCCTCCAGCGACGAAAAGAGAGATTCTTCGCTTCGCTCAGAATGACAAGGGGGGTATCCAGAATGACAAAGAGAAAGTAAGGGACGATATTACAGATAAAATTATCATAACGATTGACCCGCCGGACGCAAAGGATTTTGACGATGCGATAAGCCTCGAAAAAAATACCGATGGCAACTGGGTTCTGGGCGTTCACATCGCCGACGTAAGTCATTTTATAGCGCAGGATTCGCCGCTGGACGCCGAGGCAAAAGATCGCGGGAACAGCGTCTATCTGCCCGGCAAAACAATTCCAATGCTGCCGGAGATTTTAAGTAACGGTATTTGCAGTCTCCAGCCCGAGCAGAAACGATTTGTCAAAAGCGCGTATCTGACTTACGACCAGAAGGGTAATGTTTTATCCCGCAGTTTTGCCAACTCTATTATGTGCTCGACGCAACGTCTGAGTTATCAGCAGGCAGAGAAGGTTTTAAAAGGCCGTACTAAAGATACGAAACCTGAAGTAATTGACCTTTTGAAAAATATGGAGGCGCTCAGCCAGGTAATTGAGCAGCGACGAAGGAAACACGGAATGCTACATCTGGATTTGCCTGAGCGCGAATTGGTAATGGATAAATCCGGGCGAGTCGTGGGTGCTCACCCCGCCGATGACAGCTATCCGCATACGATAATCGAGATGTTTATGGTCGAGGCCAATGATGCTGTAGCTTCACTTTTAGACAGACTGAACGTTCCCTTTATCAGACGTATTCACCCGGAGCCGGATGCTTTGAGTATGAAAAATCTCGCCAAGTTCCTCCGTGCATTTGGGTTCAGTCTGCCTCGAAATCCGGACCGCACCTCGATACAGGATTTGTTAGCCGCTGTTAAAGGCGCTGATTGTTCTTTCGCAGTGAATTTAGCTGTCCTGCGAAGTTTCGAAAAGGCCCAATACGCCCCGCTGCACATCGGTCATTTCGCCTTGGCCTCTACTCACTATTGCCACTTCACCAGTCCTATCCGCCGATATGCAGATTTACTTGTACATCGCGTTTTGGAATACTACCTTCAAAAACGTTCGGAGTCGGCGAGGGATGATACCGCAGGGCTGGACTTAACAGAGATTGGCAAACACATCACCTTCACCGAGCAGCGAGCCGATGACGCCGAAAAAGAATTGACGACAGTGCTGATATTGCAAATGTTGAGCAAGAAAATCGGCGAGGAGCTTGACAGCGTTGTTACCGGCCTAACAAGCTTTGGCGTATTCGTGCAGTCACGAAAGTTCGGCATCGAAGGGCTTATCCGGATGGACGATTTGGGCCCGGACCATTGGAAATACAACGCAAGGGCACAGTGTATTGACGGGCAACGTTCGGGGCGCAACATTCGTCTGGGCCAGGCTATAAAAGTGCGTATAGTTTCAGTGAACGTCCCCGCGCGTCAGTTAAATGTCGCCCCTGTTGAATTGTTGGCTGAATCCGCCAAGAAAATAAAGAAAAGCAAAGTCGGCAGAAAATCCAAAAAAAGAAAGCGAAAAACTTGAACTTGTTCTTGAGCGAGGTCTTTTCTACAGAGCAAATTGAAAGCTGATGGGGGGTTCTGTGAGATTCTGTTAATTGGCGTAAGCAGCTTTCGAGAGCAATGAATAAATGGCTGCGAGTGCGCTAAAAAATCCCAAAGTACCACACGTTCTGAGCCGATAATAAAGAGGAACATAGCCAAGAAGATTTTGGAGAACAAAATGAACTCTCCTGAGATTGAACGATTGATAACAGAGGCAATTAACAACAGACCAAAGGTAACAACAGCTCCGTTGAACCTTTACATATACGACTCAAAGCTGGTCTGCGGTGCAAGAATAGTCATGCCTAAAGACGCCAAATTCGTAGCGTACGTGCCCGCCAACTGCCTTGGACAAGGCTTCAACGATAAGGAATGGAAACTGATTGTACAAAAGGTAAACCAGGTTACAAACAGCCAACATCCTGACGACAACAAACCAAAAGAGAGGGCCGACATAAAACAATTTAAGCAGACAAGATTCAACGAGCGAAGAGGAGAGCAAAGATTGTATTATCGCCGTCCGATGTGGTATTCTCAAAGCATTAACAAAACTCGTTACAAAGGCCGAATGGTAGATGTTTCAAGTGGCGGCATAGGATTTACCTGCTGCGTAGCTAAGGAAGACTCTCTTGTCACCGGGCAGCAGATTACAACCCGACTTGATGTCCCATTTTTTGGCACAGATGGCAGTTACGACATGGTAAGATTCGACCGAGCAGGTCGAATTTGCAGAGTAGAAAAAGTAAATAGCTCCATCCATCGTATTGCTCTTCAGTTCACTCAACCTCTACCATTCAAACCAGCCGAACAGGGACTCCCCAACTCCATAGTAGAACAAAAACTCGCCACAATGTAACTTTGTGTCCACCATCACTTCACCCAAGCCTCGCAGCATAAAGCAGTCTTTGACATTGCTACGGGGCAAGCCGAGCAGTAAGAGCGTAGCAGGCCCCTCTTTCGAGGCGTACCTGGAACCAAAAAGGCTGCAAGCAAACATTCACAGCCATTTTAGTCCTATATTCTGATAAAGTTGCAGCCCGAACACGCCGATGGATACTTATTGAAAATTAAGTTCTATAGTATAGGAATTTGTAATAATAGCAAAAATAGGTAATGTGGTTAAAAAGGTTCCGCCGAAGGCGGTTAAGTTCATTTTTATTTATCTTTGAAAGGAGATGAATTATGGATTGTGAAGAAAAACCTCAGGTTCCAGAAGAGCCACAACAGACATCGCCCGAAGAGCCAGAACAGGCAGTGTCCGAAGAGCCTCAAGAGATACAATGTGAGGCGTCCCAGGAAACTCCGGTGGAAGAGTCTGAAGAAACACCGGTAGAAATCCAAGAACATTAGTATTGATTTGGGGGGGAGTCAGATGAGCAGTCTGGCCCCCTCCTTCCTACTCAAAGTCCGGCGGTCCAAATAAAAGTCGGTGCCCCTGACCCCCATCTCCGGTCTATATACTGTTCGTCCGTCCTCTGGTTGATTACTGTCAGCGCCTATGTGGGAATGTGCAGCAAGAAAACTTGAATTTTCGAGACAGACTTGATATTTTATTGGAGATGAGACTCAGTGGCGTAACTGAGCAGGGATAAACGGGAAACCTCTGTTCATGTATATTCCTGAACCTCTGGATTGAAGGACAGCACTAATTTCTTTACCAGTCCTAACGGGAAGGCTAAGACGATGTTTACTATAAAACGCTTAGGTATTGTACTTGTTGGAGTAACACTGCTGCTTGTGGCTCTTGATTCTGTCGCCGGGGCCAAAAAGAAAGTTATTCTCGATAGCGATATGGTCGCTTTGTATGACGATGGTGTGGCGATGATGATGCTCGCAAACCATCCGAATATAGAGCTGCTCGGGGTGACGATAGTCCCCGGAAACACCTGGGTTTCAGAGGGAACTGCATACGCCCTCGGTCAACTTGAGGTGCTAAATCGCACGGACGTTCCAGTGGCCTTAGGAATACGTTATCCACTTCGAGCAGGACGATATGAGACCCTGGAACTCGAGCGGAAGATGTTTGGTTACAGCTCAAGCTATATCGGCTGTTTTAGCAGGCCTGAACCAGCATCGTATCTTGACGTATATCGCAAGGAATTTGGAAACGACCCAACAATAAAGCCTGTAGATAAGCACGCAGTGGACTTTCTGATTGATACTATCAAGGCCAATCCGGGGGAAGTTACCGTTATGCCAATAGGCCCATGTACGAACTTGGCAATTGCGATAAGAAAGGCCCCAGAGATTATTCCCCTCATAAAAAGGGTTGTTTACATGGGTGGAGCGTTTGATACACCGGGCAATACTACCCCGTCAGCCGAGTTCAACTGGTGGTTTGACCCGGAGGCGGCCAAAATGTCTGTTCGGGCCCGGTTTGTTGAACAACTCATCGTAGGATTAGATGTCTGTGAGAAATATCGTTTCAACAAGAAAGTCTTTGAACGCATTACCGCTGTAAAGACACCAATTGCAAAGATGTTTAAGGAGAAGTACGGGCCAAGATTTGAAAAAGACCCTGACTATACTCGATTGGTTTGGGATACCATCGCTGCTGCGGTTGTTATCGAACCGGCGTTAATTGTCGAAGAAGAAACTCGATGGGTCGATGTCAATTCAGATTACGGCCTGGATTACGGTCGAAGCCTCAGCTATCACAAACAAGGACCAGCCGGTACACAAAAGGCTCGCATTCTTTTGGCCATTGATGAGGAACGCTTCTGGAATCTGATGGTAGAGCTGCTCACAAAATAACCTGACCGTGTTGAATGCTTTGCGAAAATTGGCTAGCTTAGGTTCTTAGCTAATGAGACAAATTGACGACACAATCGCCGCCCACGGCGGCGGGCCGTTAAAGTAATCCCTGCGCCACTAAATTTATCACAAGGTCTAATGGTGTGCAGTGCACACCCTACCAACTAAAAATTTACAGAAGAGGCAGGCTTTGCCGGCAAGACCACCCCCAAACAAGTTTGAGGGTGCCACCCAGTCAGCAACAATAGTGTGGATTCCTGCTTCCGCAGGAATGACAGTCCACCATTTCACGTGCGACAAGGTACTATGCTCGGACAAACACATTGCAATTGTAAGGCAATAGATTTGCAATATTTTGTTATTTTTGAGATTTTACAGAAATTCCGCTTGAATGTGTGTAGTGTATCTGCGATAATAATATTGTAAGAGATGGACATTTTGTAAGAATCTTACAATAATTTTGAATGGAGATATGCAATGACTGATTTGAGTATAACCGAGGCGAGAGAACATTTATCCGATTATGCGGACAAGGTCGCCTTTAAGGGTGAGCGGGTCTGTGTAAAACGCAATGGCAAGCCGGTCTTTGTAATGGTAAGTGTCGAGGATATGCAGCTTTTGGAGGCTATAGAAGACAAGATAGACATCGCTGAAGCCCTGAAAGTCATCCGCCGAAATAAATTTACTTCATGGAAGCAGGCGAAGAAAAAACTGGGCTTGTAAGCTATGACTTATACAATCGTTATTGACGAGAAGGCTTTAGCTCAATTAGCAAAGCTGCCTAAAAAGATACGCAGGCAAATCGCAAATAAAATCGACAAACTCGCATCAAATCCACGTCCACCTGGTTCTACGGCGCTCCAACAGAATAAGTCTCTTTGCCGAATCCGCTCAGGTGATTATCGTATCGTGTACCAAATACGTGAAAAACAAGTCCTTGTGCTGGTAGTCAGGATTGGCCACCGAAAAGAGGTTTACAAGAGACTGCGCTGATTTACAATTATCTCCTGCCAACAATAGCCAGGTCTCAATTATTATTGACGCAATACGCAATACGCAATACGATATACCAGCTATGTTCAAGAATATTTCCATAATCGGCGATGGCGGGATGGGCACCGTTTTGGCTATGCTGCTTTGTGAAAAGGGCATAGCTGTACGGATGTGGGGGTATGACAGTCGGCAATTAGAGCAAATAGAGCAGAATCGCGAGAACAAGAAATTTCTGCCCGGCTATAAACTGCCGGAAGAGCTTGTGTTTGAAGCCGATGATGCGCGTATAATGGATGGGGCCGACCTGCTCGTCTCTGCTGTGCCGTGTCAGTTTATGCGCGGGATTTGGAACCGCCTGAAAGATTACGTTCCACAGAGTATTCCTATTGTCTCGGTTGCCAAGGGTATTGAGAATGATACTTTGCTGCGTCCGACCCAGATACTTGCCGAGGTTCTGGGCGAAAAACGAGGGACGAGAGACGAGGGACGAGGGATGAGGGACGAGGGACGAGGGACGAGATTTGCTGTTCTCTCCGGGCCTACAATTGCCGATGAGCTGGCCCGAAGACTTCCGGCGACGGCCTGTGCGGCTGCTGACGATGAGACGTTGGCTAAAGAAATTCAACACACCTTCTCCGACGGAGTCCCCTGGCTGCGTGTCTATACTAATACCGACATTGTCGGCGTTGAGTTAGCCGGTGCTATGAAGAATATTATCGCCATAGCAGCGGGGATTATCGACGGCACAGGCGCCGGCGACAACGCCAAGGCGGCGCTTTTGACCAGAGGGCTTGCCGAGATAACCCGTCTGGGGATATCGATGGGAGCCAGGCAGCAGACCTTTGCGGGATTGACCGGGCTTGGTGATTTGGTAACAACCTGCATTTCGCCAAAAGGAAGAAACCGCTCATTGGGCGAAAGGGTAGGCAAAGGGCAAACCGCGGAGCAGGCCCAAAGTGCCACCGAATCGGTCGTTGAGGGCGTTGCCACCTGCAAATCGGTCGTTGCTCTTGGGGTCCGATATAATGTTGAGATGCCGATTACCCAGGCCGTCTATGAGGTGCTGTTTGAGAACAAGCCGGTTCAGACGGCTATTGCGGATTTAATGAAGCGCCAACTCAAAGCCGAATGATTAGTCCTATAAACTTTGTTTTTCCCATATCTCTTGCAAGAACTTCCACAATTTGCAAGAACTTCCGCAATCAGCACATAATCATTTCGAGAGGACTTTTTGGTGTGTGAAAAATCTTCCGCTTTTGAGAAATTTTTCATTAGAGGAAGATTCCAAAAGGGAACACTTCGTTTCTGAGCGGAAGCTGTCCC
>CAYTND010000117.1:0-6807 GCA_964438965.1 uncultured Pirellulales bacterium | reverse complement strand
GTTGAAGTCAACGACCGGCAGGATTGACACCTGCCATAAGTCCCATTCGCCAAAGCCGCCGGGCCGGTGGGAGCCGAAGTAGAGGCTAAGACCGTCGCCCGAGATCCTCGGGTCTCTGTCCAAATACGCACTGTTGACGTTCGGCCCGAGATTGACCGGGGTGCCCCAGTTATCGTCTATGGTTTTCCGCGTGGTGACCCAAAGATCGTAATCACCTGACCCACCGGGACGGTACGAGTCGAAGAATAGGACCAGACCGTCAGCGGAGATGCTCGGAGAGTAGTCACGATAAGCAGTGTTGACAACTGGCCCTAGATTTAACGGGTTCACCCACCCGTCGTCTATAGTTGCCCGTGTTGTGACCCATATGTCGCCACTACCATAGCCACCAGGCCGGGCTGTTAGATAGTCAGAAAAGTAAAGGGATAGGCCGTCGGCCGAAATGCTGGGGTCTGACTCATTATATGAAGTGTTAACTGTTGGGCCCAGATTGACCGCATCGCGCCACATGTCTTGTGTTGTTGAGCGAGTTGTCACATATAGGTCCGATCCACCTGATCCACCAGGTCGATGGGAGCGGAAGAATAGAGAAAGGCCGTCGGTCGAGAGACTCGGGTCTGTATCTAGATACGGACTGTTGACCGTTGACCCAAGATTGACCAGAGGCCCCCAGGGATCGGAGGTGGTTGACCGCCTCGTCACGTATAGGTCTATACTGCCGTACCCGCCGGGCCGGATGGAACCAAAGAAGAGCGACAGGCCATCAGCCGAAATGCTTAGATCATAATCGGGATATTGGCTGTTGACAGGTGTCCCTAGATTTGTGGGAGTGCCGAAGGTGAAATCCGCCTTCGCAAGCTCCGTAGTTAGGCCCAATGCCAAAACCAATACGAGTGAAATTGTCTTTTTCATCTTACTGCTCTTTCAAAAAGTGTTTATTTTCACGCCGCACACTATGCGCACTCTTAGCGGCTTAGGTTTGTCTTTACGAAAATCTCTCTGATTGGATGCCATTTTGACTTCTCCTCCAAAAAGCTACAAAGTGTAAGCACATATTCAAAGCAGACAAGTCAATTGTTGAAACTACGCATCATCACTGTTTGTTCCTGAAAATATTCTGCCCGATTGAGACAAGTCTGTCAACAAAAAAAAACTAAAAACGAGAAAATTAATAAGGTATAGTAGGATTTCTGCGTTTTTCGCCGAATAGAAGGGGTAACAGCGTTTAGAATGCCCTACAGTTAGAAATAGTGAGTAACAGGCAGGGCGAAATTTTAGCTTTTTTGCGGAGTGTCCTGGTTTAGGGCAGAGCGGATGATTTGGGCTCGAAGAGCATCTCTGTGAGTAGGGTCCAGCGATTTTCCGTAGTTTAACTGCAGGTGGGCCGGCAGGGTCAGCATAAACAGCCGATTTATGGTGGCAATGGAAAGCCGGCCTGTTTTATCTGTGTCTTTGGGGGTACCGCAGAGTGCGTAAAGCTTCTCTATCGCCGGAGTTGAGGCCCCCATATACTTGTGCATATTGATGCCTAATCGCAGGTGGCTCAGCAGGAACAACGCCTCCTGCGAACTTATCAAATGTGCGTTTTGTAACAGTGCCATCGCTCGGGAGATTTTATCGTCGAGGACGTCAGACTGCTTGGAGAGCAATTGATTTCTTGCAGCATTTTCGTATTCGACTATTTCAGGGATGATGGTATTTTCAAATTGCGAGATAATATCCAACTCCGAGATACCGAGCGTAACCTGGTTGGATATTTGATACAGGTCACTTGCCGCCTCGGTGCCTTCTCCGAAAAGACCTCGCACGGCCAGGGTCATATCCCTTGCGGCATTGAAGAACTTCTCTATCTGCCCTGTCATCTTCAGGGCCGGCAGATGAAGCATTACCGAGACCCTTACTCCCGTGCCCAGATTGGTCGGGCAGGCAGTCAGATACCCATAACGAGGGCTAAAGGCGAAATCTACCTTTTGCTCTATCATATTGTCGATATTGTTTATCTGCTCGAAACATTGAGATAGCTGACAGCCGGCTTTTAGCACCTGGAGTCGCAGATGGTCCTCTTCATTAATCATAGCTGTGAAGAATTCCTTCCGGGCGATGACGACACCTCGCGGGCCTTTACCGAAGGCATGGTGCCGGCTGATAAGATGGCGTTCCACCAGGAAATGTCTGCTTAGAGTCGGGGCCTTGTCCACGCTGATATAGAAGATTTTATCGCCAAGCTTGAGGGACATCAGGACATCTCTCAGCTTCTTAAGTATTTCAGATTTTTCAGTATTCGAGCAATGGCTGAGGAATTTGTGGCCGGCGATGTTCCGAGCCAGACGAATCCGAGAGGATACGACTATATCAGCCAACGGCCCGGAGCCGTTAAACCACTCATTTATATCGTTACTCATATCTGTTAGTTTCATAATTCACATGGATTATAATGCATAGTTTTTTATTTTTCAATTTGACTTATTTTGTCCCGCAGCTTGGCCGCCAGCTCGTAATCTTCGCTCTGCACCGCGGCTTGTAGCTGCTGACGCAGGTTTAAGAGCTCTATTTCATTTTTTGTGTTCTTTGATGTTTTTGAAGGAAGCTTTCCACAGTGCGTTGTCTTGCCATTGTGAGCTTTTTCGATGAGCGGCAGCAGCGATTTTTCAAAAACCTCATAATCATACGAACAACCCAGGACACCTTCCTTGCGGAACTGAGCTAACGTAAAGCCGCAGTTCGGGCACGCGAGCTTTTGCTCTGAAGCGCCGGACAGCTCATCATCTGTCGGCTGGACGGCAAGCAGACTGCTGAGCAGCTCATTTATCGGGATATGACTCTTAACGGCTATATCCTGCTCGGCAGCGCAATGCTCACAGATGTGCATCTCGGTGCGGACACCGTCGCTAATCTCGGTCAGGTGAATAGTCGCATTATTTTTGTTACAAATCTGACACTGCATAATCAACTCGATTCTCAATTCTCGATTTTCTTCTTCTACGAGCACCGAGCAACCCTGTCCCGGCGCGCCGGGGTCCAACTTCGCTCTCTGTTATTATACCAAAAATCCTGCTTAAATAATCGTTAAATTTGGAAACCTCCTACAGGACAAAATTCACAGATTTCACAGATTATCACAGATTTCACAGATTTGTCTATGTTAATCCACTGGAATCTGTGTGGGTTCCCGCCTTGCGGGGTCCCTCATCTGTGGTTTCGTATGTTGCTGAGCAGCCCGGCTCCTCAACAACCCTGATACTTTGGAGCTTGACGCCTTTGGGCAGTTTGGGGCCAAGTTTTTCATATATAAATTTGGCTACGTTCTCGGCTGATGGGTTCTTCTGCTGAAAATAGCTGATTTCGTTCAGTGCCCTATTGTCAAACTCGGCCACGATATTATCGACCATCTCCTTAAGTTTCTGAAAGTTCATCACGACTGCCATACTGTCGAGCTTCTCACTGCTGACATCAGCGGTAACCGACCAGTTATGATTGTGCAGAGGTTCTTTTGAACTGTCCGGCAGGACCAACCGATGCGACGCCCAAAAGTACGTTTCGACACTAACCGTAAACATATCTCGATTCTCAATACTCGATTTGCCTCTTCTACGAGCATCCGGCATCGAGTATCCGTTTTACCCCGTTAGAAAATTTCTCTTCTTTTATAATATTACTACCTGATGCTCTGTCAAGCTTCGATTGATGGGTAGAGTTTTTTTTAGTTTAATTCGTGCCTCAGCAGTAGTAAATTGCCGGTCAACCCTGCCTGCCGGCAGGCAGGTTTCGCTTTTTTAGCATTGCGTTTTTCTTCCCATGACCATACACAAACACCTCCTTGGTCTAACGTTTAATATTGAATATCCAATCCTTCTCCGCCCGCTATCTAATGTCGAACGCTCGGCAAGGTTACTCCCACTTCTGCAATTCGATGATGTTTCCCTCGGGGTCGCTCAGATATACAAACGTGATTCTGCCGGCGCCAGGAATATCCACAGTGACCAGCTCGCCAACGCACTCGCCACCTGCTGCGATTACCTCGTCTCTGGCTGCCTCGACGTCGTCAACCTCGAAGGCAAGATGCGCAAGGCCTGGACGATTGATTGCTGTTTCCAGCCGCTTCTCTGCTATATTGTACTGGAATATCTCAAGCGTGGGCCCGTCATCACCATAACCCGGGAGCCGTAGATGAATGCCGCGGACCTCAGCGCCGGGCACGCCTGTACAGCGATCGACCCATTCTCCGGTACCGGCTCTCTCCGGAGGAACTGGAGTACAGCCAAGAATCCGCTGGTAGAACTCAGCAAGCCTTCGCCACTCCCGGGCGACGATGTTCGTGTGTTTGTATTTGGCCTTAATCATTTTGCCGCCTAATTATTTTAATGTGGTTTCCATATACGAACGTAAACAACGCTAATTTCGAAATATCAGACACCTGCACTTTTGTCATTCTGAACGAAGTGAAGAATCTCTTTCTGCACAGGTGTACATTATTTTCGTTCGTAGGCCAGGCGCTTCGCTTTGCTCAGCCCTGTCCTTGAGCGAAGCGAAGGAATGACAGTAAAAAGCGGTCAGTTTGAGTTTCTTATCTTAACACAATCAACTGTTCGATAGATTAATCCACTTATTCAATTGGAGGTTTCTGATTAGCCGGTATCGGCGATTGATAAGTTTTACCATCGGTGGCTTTAAGAAAAAACGCTTTAGATTCTTTTAATAATGTTGGTTTAGTGAGAAGATCTACGCCGGTTGCCGCAATGACTTTAGCTGCTGCAACAGCCCCTTTTCGGCCGGCACGGGTCCCATGACAAGCGGTGACGGCCCAACTGTGCCAGGGAACATCTTCAGCCGCTGTTGTTATCTTAAAACCTGCGGTCGGAACAATCCAGCTCACTTCAGCTACATCGGTTGAGCCGCCTTTTACTTCGCCGGGCTTATCGGGCAGCGGTTTTATTTTGTCATTGAATCCTTTTTCTTCCTTATTTACGAAACGTTGTAACGAACGGGCAAATTCCTGCTCTTTTTCAGTAAACTCAGGTGCACCGACAAGTTCAAGGTTCTTTTGCAAGGCTTCTTGCAGCGGTCGATTCAAAAGATATTCGTGTACGCCTGTTATCAAGTGAACTTTATGAGTCGTTTCTGTGGCAAGGGCCGCAGCTTCGGCAATCTTGAGGATTCTTTCATAATATTTCTTGACTTCGGCGCGATTGATGTCTCGAACAAAATACCAGACCTTAGCGTATTCCGGTACTACATTGGGCGCCTCTCCGGCATTGGGAATGACGTAATGAATTCGTGCCGTAGGTTTTATATGCTCACGCATTAAGTTTACGCCGTAGTTCATAAGCTCTACGGCATCGAGGGCACTGCGACCATTCCAGGGGTCAGCAGAACCATGCGCTGACTGACCAAAAAATTCAACTTCAAAACTGTTCATCGCTCGACCGGCCTGATTTCGCACTTCGTTTTCAGCGCCTGGATGCCATTCGAGCACTGCATCGAGTCCCTCAAAGACCCCTGCTTTTGCCATATACACCTTTCCGACCACGGTTTCTTCAGCAGGAGTGCCAAAAAGCTTGAGCGTACCTTTTAGATTGTTTTTTTCCATAAGCTCCTTCAGAGCGATTGCACTGCCTACGCTGGCAGCGCCAAATAAGTTATGTCCACACCCATGACCGGAAGTCACGCCGTCAGTACGGGGCTTTCGTTCAGGCACAGCTTGATTTCCAACACCCGGAAGAGCATCATATTCCGCAAGAATACCAATTACCGGCGAACCGCTGCCATAAGTTGCCACAAAGGCCGTAGGCATATCAGCAACATTAGTTTCAATATTAAAACCAGCTTCATCGAGTTTACTGACTAAAAGTTTGGCTGACTGTGTTTCTTGTAACACTGTTTCTGAATATTCCCACAGTTTTATTGCCATTTCCTCAATCACAGCCTCAATAGAATCTACCTGTTCAAGAGCTTTTTGTTTCAAAAGTTCAGTCTTCTGAGCAAATACCAGTTGTGTGTTAAAAAATGATAGCGCGGCGAGAGCCACTAATTTTAGGAGGAGATTAGATTTAAGCAAACTGATTGTAGAAGTGTATAATTTATTCATAATTTATCCCTCTTGAAAATTTCAAGCAACTGTTAACAGCAGAGCTCAGCGGCGCGCCACCAAATTTGAACTTTAACCGCATACCGTCATCGCGTCCGCTCGAACGACTGGTTAAGGGGACCGCTATTGATGCTGCTACTGGCCAACGACGGCGATGCACTCGATTTCGACCCTGGCATTGAGAGCTAAACCACTTGCAGCCATAGCACTTCTCGCCGGAGGCGCCTTCGGAAAGTAGGTGCGATACACCTCGTTCATGTTCGGCCATTCGTTGATGTCGGCAAGGAACACCGTGCATTTGACGACACGATCGAGGGAAGAACCGTTCCGTTCGAGAATCGCTTTGATGTTCTCTAAGGCTTGTCTCGTTTCCCCGTCTATACCGCCAGGCACAAGTTCAGTTGCACCCGGCACGATGCCTATCTGGCCGGACAGGTAGAGCATATCACCGACTCGGACCGCCTCGGAGAAGGGAAGTGCGAGCATCTCGGCCCCGGGCGCCGACAGAAACTCAATAGTTGTCGTGTCCTGCGGCTCGGTTAGGCTGCCACAAGAAAGCGAGAACACCAATAGACTCAATAGCACCAAGCACTTTATCACTCGATTTTTCATTCTTAGGGCTCCTTGTTATGTGCATATTATCATCAATCTCCGCCGCTGAATTCAGTAATGGGGGTCAACTGTACTTTTCTGAATTCAACTTCGGAACCTTCCGCCTGCAG
>CAYTND010000116.1:0-6824 GCA_964438965.1 uncultured Pirellulales bacterium | reverse complement strand
TACGAGGTACGAGTTATGCCGACATATAACGTTTCAAAAAGTTTCAACTGGCAGGGAACAATTACCGACAAGGTCGCTTCGGTTTGCAGGATGTTCGGGCTGACGACAGACCGGCTCACTGAAAGGCGGTTCAACCATAGTTGTCAATTGGAAATCAACGACGGCAACATCATCTATCTCACAGGCCCATCGGGAGCCGGCAAAAGCGTTTTGCTGAGAGAGCTGGAAAAATCCATCCCCGCCTCGGACAGGGTGAACCTTGCCCGAATCAAACTGCCGAGTGACAAAACGCTAATCGACTGTATTGACGGCGATTTGCTGAGAAGCCTTAGAATGCTCAGCATCGCCGGGCTGAACGATTGTTTTTGCATTCTCAATCAGCCCCGGAATCTCAGTGACGGCCAAAAGTACCGATTTCGCTTGGCGATGGCGCTGGCGGCGAAAAAGAAGTTCATCTTCGCTGATGAATTCTGCTCTGAATTAGACCGCATTACCGCTGCGGTGATTTCATACAACGTCCACAAGTTCGCAAAACGGACCGGAACAATATTTATTTTGGCCTCAAGCCACGATGACATCCTGCTCGACTTATCGCCGGACGTTCTGGTCGTCAAGGAATTATCAGGCCCAACACAAGTTATCTATAAGAAAGCAGGCAAATGAAAATCAAGTATGTTCAACTGGAAAGCGAGGCATTTTTGACAGACTTAGATTACATCACAATGTCTCATGCCCAAAGAAGTGTATATTGCACCTTAATCTTCTATCTTACTTCCAACAAGGGTAAATGCGAATATAAACCATCAGCCCTGAGCAAGCTCTGCCATTGCGAAAATGTAGAAGAATTCGAGGAAATCTGGAAGGGTATTTCAAAAAAGTTTCAAGTGCGCAGCAATGTAATCAAACACAAACGTGTAACAAAAGAATTAAGAAGGGCAAAAAAATATCGACAAGCCAAGAGCAGGGCGGGACTTAAGGGCGCCGAAAAGAGATGGCACAGCCATAGCACAGACGTAGCTAAGGAAACGAAAGGAAACGTAAATGAAAAAGAAAAGAAAAATAATTCGAATAAGTATTCGAAAGAGCGCTCTCTTTCTTCTTCGAGTTCGGTTCGACCACATTTACAGGCACTCAATTTTAATTATGCGTTAATAAATATAATCAAGCCGAGGAGCCAGTCCGACCGTACCTGTTTCAGTAACATCACAAGCTGGCTTATAGCCGGCTGTGCAACCGGCCATTTCAATGAGGAAATCTTCGGCAGGATCCTGGACTACGCCAGAGAGGCCAGCGCCGGCCGAAACCCCGCCGCCGTCTTTATGGCCCTGCTAAAAAAGGAACTGAACTATCAGCCAAAACAGCGGGAATAGTTTTAGTAACTCAGAAGTCAGATGTCGGAAGTCAGAAGTCAGAATTTCTTTTTTCTGTTCTTTGTCCTCTGTTAAGATGGGTAAGAATTTAACGAAAAATCAATCAAAATCGCTGATACCTGTGAGCAAAAATCGGATTTTTTGAAATTTTTTTTATTCATTTCTACATAAGCACTTAGGACAATTAGCCACCTGAAAAATCCCTTAATTTTCGAATCAAACACGCAGGTAGGTCTAATTATAGAAGGACATTAGAAATCTGAATCGGAATAAGAAAAAGATTTAGATTCGAAGTTAAGTAATTCTTTTTTTAGATTTTGAGTTCGTTATGACTGAGGAAAAACTGAGATCCGTCTCTGTAATTCAACTCAGCCAGGGTGCGGTTGCTTTAGTTGATTTCGAAGATTTAAGAATTCTTAATCTTCATCGATGGTGTCTGTCGTTTACACTACAACATAAGCGATATGCAAGACGTTGCGAGAAAGGTCGTACTATTTATATGCATCGCGAAATTATGAATCCCCCCCCTCATATGGAGATAGACCACATAAACGGTAATGGTCTCGATAACAGGAAGCAAAACTTGCGAATTTGCACGAGGTCACAAAATCAGCGAAACTCTAAGAAGAAAAGGGGTCAATTAACTAATTTCAAGGGCGTTTGCTTTGACAAAACCGGTAATAAGTGGAGAGCAAGGATTTATTACGAAAAGAAAAATAACCAAATCGGTCAATTTGATACTGATTTTGAAGCCGCGGAAGCGTATGATAAAAAAGCTATCGAGTTGTTTGGGGAGTTTGCACGTTTGAACTTTCCACAAGCTGCTGGAAAACAGGCAAAAGATGAAAAAGTGCTCTGTATGCAGGAAGTTGCAAATTGTCCCGGGCCGTCTTGATGATTATAAGCAACTTGCACATTATCACTATCGTGATAGTCGGCTGGGGCCGTTCGAGCGTATCTTTGCTTTGCGAAGTGAAGCAGTGGGGGCGACGGGGACACAAACCATCGGGGTTATCGTTTACTCGATGCCGGTCCCGGGGCTGGAGCTTCGAAATGTTGCTACGGATAATTTCTTTGTCGGTTTCGACAGGAGCACACGGTTGGCGCTTATCAACAAGAACATTCGCTGTATCAGCAGAGTCATTATCGAGCCCAGGTTCCGGGGGCTGGGCCTGGCGAGCCGATTAGTGCGACAGACTATGCCAAAAATGAACGTTCCTATCATCGAGGCAATGGCGGTTATGGGACTGGTCAATCCGTTCTTTGAGAAAGCGGGGATGAAGGCGTTGACGGCAGAGATGCCCGCCCGGTGTGTACAGCTTATCGAAGCATTCAGTATGGTCGGGATAGAAGACCCAGACCTTATCGACGCAGAAAAAGTGCAGCGAAAACTCGCTCGGCTCCCCGACGCTCGAGCTGAATTCATCGAGCGCCAAATCAGCTCTTTTCTGAAAAGCTACGGCCCCCGCCGGAATATGCAGACCTCGTGCTTCGTAGCAGGTACTTCGCAGAGTAGCACCGGCCTGGAGCAAACAAGATACATATTGAGCAAGCTTACCGCCAGACCTGTCTATTACATCTGGTTCAATCCGAAATTCGGTGCCGGATGCTCGTCGAGAATCAAGTATCAAGCATCAAGGCTTCTCCAAAATTGAGGTTAGGCATAACACATATAGAGAATCAACAAAAGAGAATCGGTAATGCGAGAAACGAGAAACGAGAATCGAGTATCAAGGATAGCAATTGACAAGCTCGTTGCTCATCCGGACAACCCTAACCGAATGAGCAAGGCCAACTTTGCAAAGCTGGTTCGCAATATAGAGCGGACCGGCCGATACGAACCGTTGATAGTTCGGCCCTGCCCGCAGAAAAATTGTCATTCCTGCACAAGGTTGTCATCCCTGCCTGCGAGCAGGGACAGGAATCCGGATGACGACAGAAAAACATGCTTTCAGATAATCAACGGCCATCATCGCTGGCAGGCCTTGCGAGAGCTTGGCTATGAAACCGCTGAGGCAATAGTCTGGGACATCGACGACCAGCACGCAGACATACTGCTTGCCACGCTCAATCGTCTCGGCGGCTCGGACGTTCTTGATAAGAAAATGGCCTTGTTAAAGCGACTAAATCAACGGATGGAAGCCCGCGAGTTAGCAAAACTTCTGCCGCAAACAGCAAGGCAGATTGAACGTCTCACCTCGATTCTGGATACTCGATTCTCGATACCCGACAAGCATCGAGTATCAAGGATCAAGTATCGGGCATTGGTGTTCTTCGTAAACGACAAGCAGCAGGAAATTGTCGAGAACGCACTATCAGCCGCCCTGACTTCGGTGAGCGAAGTCGAGGGACAGCGGACTAAAGCCGCGAAAAATGCAGCGGCTCTTACATACATAGCCCAGCAGTTCATTAATAAATCAGAACAATCTCGTAGGGGCGGTTCTCCCTAGGGGACACCTAAGGTGGGACTTTGGCGAACCCTGGCCGCCGGCAGGCGAGCTCAGTCGAGCCGGAGCCGCCACTACTTTGCAAATAAAACCGCCGCGGCGGGTAAAACCACGAAATAACTATTGACAATTGAGAATTGATTATTGACAATTTAATAGTCAATAGAAAATAGTCAATATAGCGAGGTTGTGCAATGGCAAAGAAAAAGAAGCTCATCAAAGGGCCGTGGTCATGGACGAAGGATGATATCAGGCTGCTTAAGAAACTGTACCCGCACGGAAACACAAGGAAGATAGCTGAGCGGCTCAATCGGCCTTTGACAGCGGTTAGACAAAAAGCATACGATATCGGGATGAAAACCGACGTGTACCTGTATTGGGCAAAGGGTGATATGAAACTGCTTGAGAAACTTTATCCGAATACAATAACGCAGGAGCTGGCCGAGCGGCTTGGACGTTCTGCTGGGTCGATAAAAACCAAAGCACGCCAATTAGGACTGAGAAAAACAGACAGCTATCTCAAAGCCATGAGATCTCGTCCCCGAAAGCGACGTAAGAAAAAATCCTAAACGGAGTGTTTGGAACTTATACAAAGAAAAGCACTCGCTTCACGGGGATTAGGAGGAGTTCCTTGTCTAAACAGTTTACGATCGACAAGCCCGAACCATTCGAGGTGACCAAGCCGTCTATATCAGAGAAAGGAGCTTAGGACTGGTAAAGAAATTAGGTTTCGTTTTTGGCTGAGCGAGGACAAGGCTGGCAAGGAAGCAAAACGCAGGCCTACTGGTTGGTAGTCCGAGTTTTGCTGACACCGCCAGCCGAAGCCGCAGCCAGCCAAAACTTGTCTGACGACAGTCAAGAATGGAAGATAATTTATTTACAAGTCCTTAGACCAACTTTTCCGCAATCTGGACGGCGTTTAGAGCTGCGCCTTTTCGCAACTGGTCCCCGGCGACCCAAATATTGATGCCGCGGTTCTCAGGCACAGACTCATCCTGCCGGATTCGGCCAACCAGGATATCATCTTTGCCCGAAGCGTCAATTGGCATTGGAAACCGGTTGTTCTCGCGGTCGTCCAACACTGATACGCCCGGTGCTGTTCCCAAAAGGTCCCTGACCTGGTCCGGCGTAATCGCCTCGGTGAACTCAAGATTGATACTCTCACAGTGCGCACGGAATACCGGGATACGAATACACGTACAGGTAATCGCAATATCAGCGCAGTCAAAAATCTTCCTGGTCTCGTTGACCATCTTCATCTCTTCCTGATTGTATCCGTTCGGCCCGAGCGCCGAATTATGGCTGAACACGTTAAATGCTATTTGATACGGAAACGCCTTACAGGTCGGCTCTTCCCCGTCCAGAATCTCGCGCGTTTGTTCTTCCAGCTCGACCATCGCCGAGTGTCCCGCTCCGCTGGCCGCCTGGTACGTGCTCACGACCATTCGTTTGACAGGATTGGCCTTATGCAATGGCCAGACCGGCACGATACCGATAATTGTTGAGCAGTTCGGATTGGCGATTATGCCTTTATTCTCTGCGATTTTTTGTGGATTTATTTCAGGTATAACCAGCGGGACATCCGGGTCCATTCTGAACGCCGAGGAGTTATCAACAACGACCGTACCGGTTTCGACTGCAGCGGGCGCAAATTCTCTACTTCGCGCTGCCCCCGCACTGAACAATGCAACATCAATGCGACCGAAGCTTTTTTTCGTCAATTCTTCAACGACGTATTCTTTGCCTTTGAATTTGATTTTCTTGCCGGCCGACCGGATGCTCGCTAACATTTTCAAAGAATCGAACGGGAAATCCCGCTCTTCTAAGATTTGCAGAAATTCCTGCCCAACCGCGCCGGTTACCCCCGCAATCGCCAGATTACAAGCCATAGCTTAAAGCTCCTCAAAATCTTTTCTCTTACAAACTTAAAGGCAGCCAAACAAGACTGCCCACTAAAGTTCCGAAACAATAATCGGAATATTATAGCGTTTTATCGACAAAATACAACACCCATCATAACATTTTTTGCTCTGACCAGACCACTTCTTAATTCTCTGTTCCACCGTCAGGTGTCCTGCGGAGTTATTCATTATTCGATACGCCACAAAGGGCTTTGGAACCAGATACGCCACCACTCCAAACGCAATCACCCACACCGCAAAATACTTCGTATAAAAAGTTAATACCTTCTTCAACATATCGGAAAGTATAAACCCCCACTCATTCAGCGACAATTCTAAATATTTAACTCCGGCTTCTGAACGGGGCTGTAAGTTCATAAATCTCTTGATTTTCCCCTTTTGGGTGTTATCTTTCTTCTATGATGGACTTTGTTGTGGAGGCTAAATGGCTCAGAACTCAAAAATTGAATGGACCGAATCCACCTGGAACCCTGTTACCGGCTGTACAAAAATCAGTGCAGGCTGCAAGAACTGCTATGCGGAACGTATGGCTTTACGTTTAAGGGCTGCGGGCAGCCCCAATTACGCCCGCGGTTTCCGCGTAACGCTTCATCACCATGCCCTTGAAATACCTTTACGCTGGAAGAAGCCCCGCACAATTTTTGTCAATTCTATGAGCGACCTTTTTCACAAAAACATTTCCTTTGATTTCATCTCGAAAGTTTTTGACGTTATGCGCCGGGCATCTCATCACCGCTTTCAGATATTAACGAAGCGTTCTGGCCGTTTGCTGAAGCTAAGCTCCAGGCTCATCTGGCCGGAAAACGTATGGATGGGAGTTACCGTCGAGAATGCCGATTGCAGCTTCCGCATAAACGACCTTCAGCAAACTGCCGCTGCGATAAAATTTATTTCTTTTGAGCCGCTCTTAGGCCCGATTCCTGATATTGACCTCGAAGGCATCGATTGGGTTATCGTTGGCGGTGAATCCGGCCCAAACGCAAGACCAATGAAACCCCAATGGCCTATTGATATCCGCGACCAATGTCTTGATGCTGATGTTCCATTCTTCTTCAAACAATGGGGTGGCATAAACAAGAAAAAAA
>CAYTND010000115.1:0-6826 GCA_964438965.1 uncultured Pirellulales bacterium | reverse complement strand
GCCCGGGTGGCGGAATAGGCAGACGCGCTAGCTTGAGGGGCTAGTGACCTTAGGGTCGTGCTGGTTCGACTCCAGTCCCGGGCAATTTATAAATAACCATTTTAAGAAGGTAGAACTGTGTGTATCCGTTCGGCTTTTGAGTTGGATCGCAATCCCGTGATACCGGAATGTGGATTCGAGTGTCCAAAATGCATACAAGAAATTGAATCCACCCTTACCGGCGTGCAGGGTGTCAGCAAGGTCTATATGGAGGGCGAGGGAAAAGAGCAAAAACTTATCGTTGAGCATGACCCTGATATGGTAACAGTGGAACAACTGCTCGATATTTTCAAAGGCCTGCCTTCATTCTATGAAGGATTCTTCATTCCAACTGTGATAGGAAATCCAGAGAAACAGGACTAATGGCTGTATCAGACGAATTCGTCGACTATGTTATTGATCAACTCTCGGCTTGGACCTATGTATCCGCTCGCAAGATGTTCGGTGGGGCCGGTCTCTATTGTGACGGGACGATGTTCGGGCTCATTGCCGACGACGTTGCTTATCTAAAGGTGGATGACTCAAACCGTAATGATTTTGTGCAGGCAGGTTCATCCCCATTCAATCCGTATCCCGATAAAGTAAAAACAACAGTTATGTCCTATTTTGAAATCCCTGCGGATATTCTGGAAAATCAAGACCTCTTGGGCAGATGGGCGGAGCGTTCACTGGCAATCGCACGAAAGAACAAGTAGGGTTTCCAGCCAGCCGATCGAGATGTGCTTCAATACCACGCATACGGCCTGTTTTTGAAAACAGTTGTCGGCACATTAGGAGTTAACGTCACCCTCCGGTCCATCCAAACCGACCGCTTGTGCCCAAGGATTTTTTCAGGATAATTCACTATTTTTCTTGCGCTGTCGAAGTGTCCTTGTTAAAATGTCCCAAATTTGAATCAAAAGTCCCGTATAATTTTACATTGATTCCGCCAAAAGACAGCGGATCTTCGATATTGAAAGGACCAGGAGAACCATGTCGAACGACGAGCCACAATCTTTACCTAAAGACCGTATAATGTCAATTGATGCCCTGCGTGGATTCGATATGTTCTGGATCATCGGCGGTTGGTCGATATTTCGCGGTTTGCACGAGATATTCGAGAATCCCACCACGGAGTGGATAAGCCGGCAACTCTCACACGTTCGGTGGGAGGGCTTTCGCCCATGGGATCTGATTATGCCGTTGTTCTTGTTTGTTGTCGGTGTGGCAATGCCGTTTGCGCTCAAAAAACGCCTTGAGCGAGGTAACAGCAAAAAACGGCTGTATTTTCACATCATCATACGAACGGTTATTCTGTTTGTATTAGGTATGATAGCGCAAGGACGCCTGTTGACGTACGACCTCTCAAAGCTGCGCATTTATAGTAATACCCTGCAGGCAATCGCGGCGGGATACTTAATCTCGGCAATAATCCTGCTCAACCTGCGTCTCGTATGGCAGATAGTAACGACGGCGGTTTTATTGTTGTTGTTCTGGTTCTTGATGATGCTGATTCCGGTGCCCGAGTATGGTGCGGGCGTATTGACACCCGATGGGAATCTTGCAATTTATATCGACAGGCTTATTCTCGGCGGCTTCATCGATGGAACCGACCCGCCTTACACCTGGATTCTAAGCGGCATGACATTTGCTTGTACAGTGATGCTCGGAGTAATGGCAGGGCACTTGTTGCGCTCGGAAAAGAAAGGCATATTGAAGGTCTTATACCTCCTGGCAGCGGGCGCGGGTTGTTTGGTGCTCGGTTTGATTTGGAATATTTGGTTTCCTATCATCAAGCACCTGTGGACCAGTTCCTTCGTGCTTTATTCGGCAGGATGGTGTTATTTGCTGTTGGCGTTGTTCTATCTGGTTATAGATGTATGTGGTTTTAAGAAGTGGGCCTTCGGCTTTGTCGTTATCGGAATGAACGCAATAGCTGTGTATATGGCGACTCATGTCTTTAATTTCCGCCACATCGGAGATATTTTCGTGGATGGTCTGGACAAATATGTTGGAAATTGGGAGGCCTTCATTCACGCGGTGGCGGCGTTCGCCGTCATTTGGCTGATAATGTGGTGGATGTATCGCAAAAGGTTATTCATCAAAATCTAAAAACGCAAAGTAAAACATTAAAGGGCAAAAGCAAAAAAGCCCGGAAATAACAGACACGAAATCAAATGGAGCAAAACATACCGGACTACGAACAGAAACATTTAGCGGGGACTCGGGTGACCTCAATTGACGCACTGCGCGGTTTTTCTATGTTCTGGCTTATTGGCGGCGGGATAGTCTTTAGAAGTCTGGACCAAATATTCAATCATCCGGTCACGGCATTTATTAGCAAACAGCTCAAGCATGTCGAGTGGTTGGGGTTCCATTTTGAAGATTTGATTATGCCGCTATTTATCTTTATTGTGGGAGTGGCGGTGCCGTTTTCGATTTCCAACCGCCTCAAACAAGGGCAAAGCCGTGGGAGAATTTACCTCCACATTGTCAAGCGCACGGCAGTGCTGTATTTGTTAGGTGTGATGCTCGGAAGTGGCGGGCTGCACTTTAACTGGCCCGATATGGACTGGGTGGGTGTCCTGCAGCGGATAGCGGTATGCTACTTTTTCGCTGCGATTCTTCTGATGCACACCAAATGGCAAACCCAGGCAATAGTTGCAGGTGCAATCTTGCTTCTGTACTGGGCAGCTTTAACACTGGTTCCGGTCCCCGGTCATGGCCCCGGCGTTATCACACCGGAGGGATGCCTGCCGGCCTATATTGACCAGCAGTTTGTTCCGGGCAAGATTAGCGAAGCTTTTTATGGATACGGCGACAGCAATGGAATTCTGCCTACACTAGCATCGGTTTCGACGGTACTTTTGGGGGTGTTGACCGGCCATTGGCTGCGCTCGAACCGGCCGGATAATCACAAGGTAACAGGACTGGCACTCGCGGGTCTGATTGGCCTGTCCGTAGGATATGCTTGGGGGCAGGTCTATCCTGTTATCAGGCTTCTCTGGACCGGTTCAATGGCCTTATTTGCAGCAGGGCTTAGTCTATTGCTGCTGGCTTTGTTCTACTGGCTGATTGATGTCAGGGGCTATAAGAAGTGGGCATTCGGCTTTGTGGTAATCGGAATGAATGCGATTGCTGTATATGTGGCAAGCCGGGTATTTGTTTTTCACCAGATAGGGCGTGTTTTCGTCGGCGGGCTGAGCAAGTGGTGCGCAGAATGGAACGGGTTTATTAATGCTCTGGCAGGTTTTACGGTTATTTGGTTGGTACTATGGTGGATGTATCGCAGGAAGTTGTTTATCAAAATCTAAAACAAAAACATAGATTGAAAAAATAGTGGTTAAGAATTTGAAAGAGGTGAAGAATCTTGAGTAATGACCAGCAGGATTTGGTTGGGCGGCGGTTGGTCTCGGTCGATGCGCTGCGGGGCTTTGATATGTTCTGGATCATCGGCGGAGGGACACTCTTCGCGAACTTGGCAAAAGTGTACAGCCACCCGGTAACCGATACAATTCAGCAGCAGTTGCACCACGTGAAGTGGGACGGATTTCATTTTGAGGATTTGATATTTCCATTATTTCTTTTCATAGTTGGAGTAGTGCTGCCGTTTTCAATTACGCGGCGGGCTGAGCGTGGACAGAGCCGTTCCGCACTCTATCTGCACATTCTTAAACGCTCGGTCGTACTTATTTTATTAGGCTTGATAATGAATGGGCTCCTGCAATTCGATTGGGCTCAAATGCGATGGCCGGGTGTGCTCCAGCGAATCGGGTTGTGTTATTTCTTCGCTGCAATAATTGTTATGCATACTAAATGGCGCACCCAGGCGATTATTATAGCGGTGATTCTGATTCTGTACTGGATTGCGATGATGTTGATTCCGGTGCCGAACTTTGGAGCCGGCAACCTCACAATGGAAGGATGTCTGTCCTCATATATCGACCAGCAGTTAATTCCGGGTGAGCTTTATTACGGATATGGCGATAATGAGGGTCTCATTTCGACATTGCCTGCGATTTGCACCGTACTTTTGGGCACGCTGGCGGGCCACTGGCTGCGCTCTATGCAGTCGGGCAATCGCAAGGCGGCTGGCCTGGCCATTGCCGGTATAGTCAGCTTGCTCGTCGGATTGCTCTGGGGGCTGGTTTTTCCTGTTATCAAAATTATCTGGACCAGTTCTTACGTTCTGGTCGCAGGCGGCTGGAGCTTACTGCTGTTGGCTTTATTTTACTGGATAATTGACGTTAAGGGATACAGCAAATGGGCGTTTTTCTTTATTGTTATTGGGATGAATCCGATTACGATATACTTCCTGCAGGAATTTGTTGACTTTAATGGAATTGCCGAATTCTTCTTTCTGGGGCTTGCTGGGCATGTGGGACTGTTTGGGCCGCTGATTTTGTCGTTCGGCGCTTTGTTGGCCAGATGGTTGTTTCTATGGTTTTTGTATCGCCACAGAATATTCTTCAAGGTCTGACGTAAGCAAGGATAACACGCCGTTGGTCTGTGGGGCTGGATGAATGCCGAGGTGTTCTTGTAGTTATTTTTACAGAGATAGCCTGCTTTTTCCCTCTTCTCAATTCTGAAAAAGGGAGTTTTTTTTACGAAAAAGAAAATTCTTTTGATATTTGTGGAATTTTTTCTTGACCTCAGTAAAAAGGGAATGCTATAATCAAAGTAGCTTTTTCATTTTTTGCCCCTGCTTTTCTCTTCCTTCTCCCCTCCCTCCGCAAAAAAGCAGGGGTTTTAAAAATTGACTATTTTCTATTTACTATTGATTATTGAAAAGAAAATCGAGACCCAAATTTAATAGAAAATAATCAATAGTCAATAATCAATTCTCAAGTCAGGCCTAATCGTTCGGCCTCCGCGTAGAGGTCATAGTGCTTCATTTTTTTGAATAAAGTTGTGCGGTTTATCCCAAGTGCCCTGGCGGTTGCCTGTCTGTTCCAGTGATTGGCTTCAAGGGCCTGGCGAATAATATTTTTCTCCGGTCCGGCTAATGCTCCTTTGAGGCTCATCAGTTTGTATGTCTCTTGCTGCTGGTTTTGCTCTTGCTTGATTGAGTTTGGCAGGTCCTCGGGGCCGATGAATTTATGTTTACTCAGCAGGGCTGCCCGCTCAATTACATTTTCAAGTTCACGAACGTTACCGGGCCAGGAATAACGTTCCAAATGCTCCATCGCCTCATCGGTAATACCGAGCTTATTTCTGTTGTGCTGTACAGAGTACACCCGCAAAAAGTGCTCCGCAAGCAGCCGAACATCTCCAACCCTCTCACACAAAGGCGGCAGGTCTATTGTTATGACATTTATCCGGTAATACAAATCTTCTCGAAATCTGCCTTGCCTTACCTCCTCATCGAGGTTGCGGTTTGAAGCAAGTATAATGCGTGTATCCACGGTTTGGGTTTTGTTACTGCCGACCGGATCGAACTGTCTGTCCTCCAGGACCCGCAGAAGCTTGGCTTGCAGAGCGGCCGAGGCATTGGCAACTTCGTCAAGAAAAACCGTTCCGCCGTCCGCTGCCAGGAACTTACCTTCTTTGTTACTTACAGCGCCGGTAAATGACCCTCTGACGTGGCCGAACAGCTCGCTTTCGAGCAGCGTCTCCGGCAGTGCTCCGCAGCTTACCTCGACGAACGGTTTGTTGCGTCGGCTCGAACGATGATGTATTGCCCTTGCTAACATACTTTTGCCGGTGCCCGATGGACCGGCCATCAGTATTGTAGTCGTCGTATCGGCGACCGCCTCCACAAGGTCGAAGATTTTCGCCATTTTGTAGTTATGGCTGATTATGTTCTCCAGGCGGTATTTCTGTTCGAGCTGCAGTCGGAGGCTCTCGTTTTCGCTCATAAGCGATTGCTGCTTAATCGCTTTTTCTATTGCCAGCCGTAACTCGTCATCGATGATCGGTTTTGTAAGATACTCGTAGGCGCCTTGTTTGATGGCCTTAACTGCGCTTTCGATAGAACCATAGCCGGTTATCACAATGGTTACTGTTTGAGGATGGTTTTCCCTGATAACATCTAATAGCTCGAGGCCGTCTCCATCCGGCAAATTGACGTCTGTTATGACCAAATTATAGTACTCTTGCTCTAACTTGGCCAAAGCGCCCTTTAAGTTTTCAGCACCGCTGGTCCGGAATCCTTCGAGCGTCAGGAACTCACACAGTGAAT
This sequence comes from uncultured Pirellulales bacterium, assembly GCA_964438965.1. Classification (GTDB taxonomy): domain Bacteria; phylum Planctomycetota; class Phycisphaerae; order Sedimentisphaerales; family Anaerobacaceae; genus NIOZ-UU13. The sequence continues at coordinate 627 of CAYTND010000115.1, read as the reverse complement.
CCAATATGATTTTATCGTCGTCTATAACAAGAATATTCTTTTCTCTCATAGAACTTTCCAGTCCTTCTTTATGTATCCTTTGGAGTTTTATGAATCACTTGCTGCCGGCAAATAGACAGCGAAAATACTGCCGCCGTCAGGGGTGTTTTCAGCAGTTATTCGCCCGTGATAGCTTTCAATTATGTCCCTGCATATTGCCAATCCCAAACCCGTCCCTTTGCCTTTATCTTTTGTCGTGAAGAAAGGCTCAAATATAGCTTCTGTGTTTTCCGGCGGCAAACCTGTTCCTGTGTCACGAAACTCAGCCACAATGGTATCGTCCGCTGCCAGGCGGGTTGAGATTCTTAGTTCTCCGCCGTCCGGCATTGCATCCAGGGCGTTCTTCGTAAGATTACAGAACACCTGATACAGATTGCCGCTTCTGATTTGTGGGATGCCGGAGGTATAGTCTCGTAATATTCGAATATTCAGGGCCTCTGCTTTTGCGTCCATTGTTCTGATAGCGTCTTCAATAATCTGCTCTATTCCGGTATATTCCAGCGGCGTGTAAGTGCTGCGAGAGAATTCCAGCAGCTCGCTTACGATTTGCACCATTCTCATAAGTCCCTTCCGGCATTGGGTGAGGTA
>CAYTND010000114.1:0-6830 GCA_964438965.1 uncultured Pirellulales bacterium | reverse complement strand
TCGTATTTCGGGATAATAAATCAGGTTTTCGCTGTTAAGTGGCGTTGTAGTATTATACAGGTAAGCAGAAAGAGCATGTAAAAACATGAAAATCAAAGGCAGGAAAGACATAAAAGTGGACAGTTCGTTTGCCGAAGAAATCTCAAAACGAAGCGGCGAGAATGTTTTTCTGTGTTATCAGTGCAAAAAATGCGCCTCGGGATGTCCAAGCCGTGTGTTTATGGATAGTACGCCGACTGAGCTGATGAGGTATATCCAACTGGGAATGGTCGATGAGGCGATGAAGGGAAATACAATATGGTACTGCCTGTCCTGTCAGACGTGTTCGGTGAGATGCCCCCAGGATATCGACATTGCTCATGTTGTTGATACCATAAGAATTATCGTCCAGGAAAAGAAAATAAAAGCGGACACAAAGAACATTCGGCTACTCAACCGGTTTTGGATGACAATGCTCAAGTATATGGGCCGAATGTATGAGGTGGGTCTGGCTGGGGGGGTCAACCTCTTGACCGGCCATCCTTTCAAAGATATGGCTTTAGCTATGAAAATGTTGAAAAAAGGCAAACTTAAGCTGCTGCCTTCGATTAAGAAACCCTTTGAAACTATGAAGATGTTCTCCAGAGCCAAAAGGTTAAAGAAATGAAAATTGCGTATTATCCTGGTTGTTCATTACATTCAACGGGCATCGAGTACGACCTCTCGACCAAAGAAGTCTGTCGGGAATTGGGGATAGAGCTTGTGGAGGTCAAAGACTGGATCTGCTGCGGTTCGACGCCGGCTCACGAATACGATGAGTTAATGTCCCTGGCGCTGCCGGCCAAGAACCTTGCTCTGGCCGTTCAGACTGATGAATCAAAACAGATATGCGCTCCCTGCGCTTCCTGCTATTCGAGACTAAAGTTCACGCAGGCTCGATTAAAGGACGAGAAACTCAGAAAAGACGTTGAGCATGTTATAGATGCAAAGTTTCCTGAAAATATCGAAATCTTAAATATTCTTGATGTGATCGTCGAAAAAAGCGTCCTTGATACTGTTGCCTCCAAGGTCGTCAGGAATCTTAGCGGGATTAAAGTTGCCTGCTACTATGGCTGCCTGATGACCAGGCCGCCCAAAATAACAGGCAAAGAACAATTTGAGAATCCAACGGACATGGAATCCGTCATAGAAACTCTCGGTGCAGAGACGCTTGATTGGAATATGAAGACATTTTGCTGTGGAGCCAGTTTTGCATTGACTCAAACTGATGTGGTTCTTGAGTTGACGCGTAAAGTGTTAGCTGATGCAGAATCGGTCGGAGCTGATGTTATTTCCGTCGGATGCCCTTTATGTCATGCTAATCTTGATGGGAGACAGCAGCAAATAAATAATAAGTTCGACACGAGTTTCAATATTCCAATATTGTATTTTACTCAACTCATAGGACTGGCGTTGGGTATTAAAGCTAAAGACCTGGGCTTGTTTAAACATCTTACGGAAGTTGACGGCTTTCTTAAAGAAAGGGAACTGATATGATTGTAGCCGATAGAAAACCATTTGAAGAGATACTCGATTCAATAAAGGATTACAAAAAGATAATGTTAATGGGTTGTGGTGGTTGTGTAACGATATGTTTTTCCGGAGGTTCAAAGGCAGTGGAACTTTTGGCGTCCCAGATTAAAATGGCAAAGAAGAAACAAGGCAAAGAGATAGAGATAATCGAGTGCACTCCGGAAAGACAATGTGAATATGAATTCATCGATGCCTGTAAGGAACAAATAGGATCCACCGATGCTATATTGTCTATTGCCTGTGGCGTAGGTGTTCAGACGATGAACGAAAGATTTCCAGACTCGATAACCCTTCCCGGCCAGAACACAAAATTCATGGGTTACCCTGTTAAGCATGCTCTTTGGGAAGAACGATGTGCCGGCTGTGGTGATTGTGTTTTAGAATGGACGGGCGGGGTTTGCCCTATTGCCCGTTGTGCCAAGAAATTATTTAACGGGCCCTGCGGCGGCTCATCAGAAGGAATATGTGAAGTTGATAAAGACACAGACTGTGTGTGGCAGTTAATTTATGACAGACTTAAGAGATTAAACAAGCTCGATAATCTGCTTGCTATACGTCAGCCAAGAGATTGGCGGACAAGTACCAATGCGGGACAAAGGAAGAGCAAGTTTGAAGAGGCAATGCTATGAAATCAGGCAGCAGGCTGGAAAAAGTACTTATCGCAGGAGAATTTGCGGTAACGTCTGAACTGGGGCCTCCACAGAACGCTAATCCCGAAGTAATTAAAAAGAAGGCCCAATACTGTCTTGGCAAGGTAGATGGTGTTAATATTACAGATAACCAAACGGCAATAGTTCGTACCTCGAGTATAGCCGCTGCTTCGATTGCGATATCATGCGGCATAGAACCTATTGTACAGATGGTCTGCAGGGACAGGAACCGAATCGCTATGCAGAGTGACATCTTAGGAGCTGCCGCCCTTGGTGTTAAGAATCTGCTTTGTCTTTCCGGAGACCATCAGAGCTTTGGAAATCATCCGCAGGCAAAAGGCGTCTATGACCTGGATTCGATGCAGCTTATCGCTATGGTCAAGAAGATGAGAGATGATAAGCGTTTTCTTTGCGACGACCCTATAAAAGAACATGAGCCACGGCTATTCATAGGTGCTGTTGCCAATCCTTTTGCAGATCCATTCGAGTTCCGTGTTTTGCGGCTTGCAAAAAAAAGCGAAGCTGGTGCCGACTTTATCCAGACCCAGTGTATTTTCGATATTGACAGGTTTTCCAAATGGATGGAAATGGTTGTAAAAGAAGGTCTGCATAAAAAAACTTATATCCTTGCCGGTCTTATGCCGGTGCGCTCGCATAAAGCACTTGTTTATATGAAGAATAATGTGGCGGGCATGAGTATCCCAGATGAAATAATTAAGAGAATGGAAGCAGCAGAAGACCCTAAAGAAAAAGGAATCGAAATCTGCATTGAGATGATAGAACAGATTAAGAATATCGAAGGAGTCGCAGGCGTTCATCTTATGCCGATAGGCTGGGAGAGTATTACGCCTGTTCTCCTGGAACGTGCCGGTTTGCTTCCTCGTCCAGAGGTGTGATTCTAAAACGGCCGAAAACCATAATCGAGCGAGAAATAAGGGCGTTGTTCACCAGCTTCGTTCCAGTTAAAATCCCTTGCTTAAGTGTGTCATTTTGTTAAACTAAAAGCGTGTAATTAAGCAAGAGTCATATTATAATGTGGTTTTGTGACGCTACGGTCAAAAAAGAGGCACTTACAGTTGGGATGCATGGATTGGGCCTGGAGCGATAAGTAAATGCAACTGAAATTGTGGATTCGGGCAACAAGGGCACCGTTCTTTCAGGCAGTGATAATCCCGGCTTTCCTGGGGACAGCAGTTGCCTGGTATGAGACAGGCATATTCTTTATATGGTACTTTTTATTAGCCGTCATAGGCGCGGTATGTCTAAACGCAGGAACAAACTTAGCTAATGACTACTTTGACCACAAAAGTCGGGCAGATGATATCAATAAAGAAGTTACTCCCTTTAGCGGAGGAGCCCGGGTAATTCAGGAAGGTCTGATTTCTCCTGCAAAGATTTACCAAGCCTCCTTAATATTCTTTTGCTTAGCCGGTTTGATAGGGCTATATTTGACCTATGCCCGTGGATTGGTTGTATTGATTATTGGAATTGCTGGGATTCTATCGGGATATTTTTATACCGCCTCACCGATAAGAATAGGATATCGGGGCTGGGGAGAGCTTTTAGCCGGTTTAAATTGTGGGCCTTTAGTGGTATTGGGCGCTTATTACGTTCAGGCCCAGACTTTGAGTGTGGCGGCCTTGTTTGTTTCTGTTCCGGTAGGATTGTTGATAACGGCTGTACTCTACATCAATCAATTTCCCGACTATACTCCAGATAAGTTGTCTCAGAAAAGGACCCTGGTAGTAAAAATTGGACGGGAAAGGGCGCTTAAGGGTTTCTATCTTCTGGTAATATTTGCTTATCTGTTTATTATCCTGGGAGCCATAATGAGGATTATTCCCTGGATGGGCCTGGTTTCTTTATTTACCTTTCCCTTAGCCTGGAAAGCGATTAAGACAGCTCATTCTAATTATACTGATACAAAAGGATTGATACCGGCTATGTCTAACACTGTAACTACTCATCTTATAACCGGACTCCTGTTATCCTTTGGTTATATAATGGCAAGGATGTTTATATGAAGTTAGAGGAAATTTATGAGCCGATAAGGAATCAGCTCCGGATGGTCAACGAGGAACTGAAAAGCAAGCTGCATTCTGAAAATGAATTAGTACGACAGATTAATAAATACATTTTAGATATGCCAGGCAAATATCTACGTCCGGCACTGGTCTTACTTTCTGCAAGAACGGGTAACTATCGAGGGGATAAAGACATTCCTGTAGCAGCAGCGGTTGAGATAATACACACCGCTACACTTTTTCACGATGATGTAGTGGACAGCGCAAATTTGCGGCGGGGGCAGCCGACAGTTAATTCTAAGTGGGGCAACGGCATCGCCGTAGTTTTGGGAGACCATTGGTATTCAAGAGCCTTTTCTGTCCTGACTGACATAAAAATACCTAAGATTTTAGAGATGTTGCTGGAAGTTATTAACAGAATATGCGTGGGAGAGCTGGAACAGCTAAAAAGACGCTATGACCTCTCGTTTACGGAACAAGAATATCTTGAGATTGTGGAAAACAAGACCGCCTGCCTTATGTCTTTTTGCTGTAGGGCGGGAGCCTGGATAGGAGAGCTTTCTCCGGGACAAACGAAGTCGTTAGCTAATTACGGTTTGAATTTGGGCGTCGCTTTTCAGATTGTCGATGACTGCCTGGATTTTGCCGGCACTGAAGAAAAGGCAGGGAAATCATTAGGAAGCGATCTTTTGGAAGGTAAACTGACCTTGCCTCTAATTTATGCGATGAATGCAGCAAACAAAAAGGATGTAGAATGGATAAAGAACAGCTTCGAGTTAAGACAAATAAATAATAATGATGCGAACCGAATAAAAAACATGGTAAAGCAATCCGGGGCGATAGGTTACTCCTTAAGAAAAGCAGAAGAATATAGAGACATCTCTAAGAACCAATTAAAGTCGCTTAGGAACTCCGAGTATCGGGACGCTTTGAATTTGTTTGCCGACTATGTTATAGAAAGAGGACATCAATAGCTGAAAAGGATTTAGACGGTGGTCCTGAATTGGTATATATACCTTTTCTCCTGCTATATGAAGAGTCGCTTCGGGTGGGAAACACGATATTTGGTCCGAAGAGAAGGAAAAGGATACAAACTTATGGCCGAGACTGACCTGATTCTACTTCATCCACCGAGTGTTTATGACTTTCGAAAAAAGGCAATTATGTATGGCCCAGTCAGTGATGTCGTGCCATCAACGCAGATATTTGAGATGTACCCGATTGGTTTTATGACCATACTGGAATATCTCGAGAGGCATGGCTATTCTGTGCGGATTATTAATGTTGCCCTCAGGATGTTGAGAAATCGTCGATTCGATGCGGAAAAACTGATTAGGTCGTTAAATCCTGCAGCCTTCGGTCTGGATTTGCACTGGCTGGTCCACGCACAGGGCGGTCTGGAATTAGCGAAGATTATTAAAAAGTATCACCCCGAAACACCTGTCATCTTCGGAGGTCTTTCCGCCTCATATTATCATGAGCAGCTCATCCTTTACCCACAGGTCGATTACGTTATCCGGGGCGACTCGGCAGAAGAACCTCTGCGCCAGCTCCTCTCGACAATCAAAGAGAAAAGATCCGCTGAAAGCGTGCCCAACCTTACCTGGAAAGATGGAGATAAGGTTCGGATAAGCGAACTTTCCCATGTAACCTCGGACTTGAACAATATAACCTTCGACTACCGTAAGATTATGCGCTCAAGCGCTCGACATTTTGATATGGTTGGTCATCTGCCCTTCAGAGACTGGCTTAACTATCCCATTCTGGTTGCTCTATCCTGCCGGGGATGTGTTCATAACTGTTTGGTCTGTGGCGGGTCTGCCACAGCATACCAGAATATCTGCCGAAGACGTTCGCCGGCATATCGAAGTGCCGAGTTAGTAGCTCAGGATATCACCTCGATTTCACAATATATCATAGCTCCGATTATCATTCTGGGAGATATTTTGCAGGCAGGCCCCCAGTATGCGGAAGATTTACTAAACCAGCTTAAGGGGAAAAATATGAAAAATCATATAGCCCTTGAGTTCTTCTCTCCTCCACCGAGGAAATTCCTGGAGATGGTGGCCGAGAGCATCCCTAACTTCAATATGCAAATATCACCGGAATCACATGATGAGAAAATCCGCAGGGTTTTTGGCAGAGCTTATGATAACCATTCTCTCGAAAGAAGTATCGAAAATGCCATTGAATTAGGCTGTAAACGTGTGGATGTGTTCTTTATGATTGGCCTGCCCGGACAAACATCCCAGTCAGTAAGCCAAACTATCGAATACTGTGAAGAGCTGCTGGAGAAATATGGTCGAAACGGCAGCTCTAAAATTCATCCTTATATCTCTCCTCTGGCGCCGTTTTTGGATCCTGGAAGCCAGGCATTTGAAAACCCTCAAAGATATGGTTACAGATTATTCTACAAGACCTTAGAGGAACACCGGCAGGCTCTTTTGCAACCCAGTTGGAAATATATGCTCAACTACGAGACAGAATGGATGAGCCGGGATGAATTAGTTACTTCTACATACGCCGCCGCCCTTGAACTTACTCGGTTAAAGGCAAAATATGGTTTATTAAAACAAAAGGAAGCTGAAAAGATAGAGGTTCGAAT
>CAYTND010000113.1:0-6832 GCA_964438965.1 uncultured Pirellulales bacterium | reverse complement strand
CGAGCCCACATGGTAACCCTTCTTAAACATTCCGGTCACCATGGAACCGGCAATCCAGTTCGCAAAGGCAGCAAAAATAAGAGGAACTGCCGAATAATAAATGGCGTGTGGGTCATCAGGCCATTGGCTTCTTATATACGAAGGCAGCCACGTTAAACTAATAAAGAAAGTTACATTACTGGCAAAGTATTGCAGCATCGCCAGCGACATGTTCAGAGATGTAAAAACCTCAGCAAAAGAGGCTTTTATCGCTGTAGTAAAGTCACTGGCTCGTCCGGCTTCAATATAGTCTAATTCCGCCTGATTAATTTTGCGATTATCTTTAGGGTTATCACGAAACCAGATAAGCCAAACGGTGGCCCAGATAATGCCAATAAGTCCGTTGACCACAAATGTCCAGCGCCATCCAATAACACTTATCAGCCACGGCATTAAAAAGAGCGATAATGCAGCGCCTAAACGACTGCCTGAGAAATTGATGCCGTGTGCAATTCCGCGTTCCTTTACAGGCAGCCAGCGGAAAAAGGCCTGCGTGGCACCAGGAAAAGCCCCGGCTTCACCCACACCAAATAAAAACCTGAGGACTAACATTTGTATGGCGTTTCGAGCCGCGCCGGTAAGGGCCGTAAATATGCTCCAGACAGACACCACGATAGTCAGTGCTTTGCGTGGGCCGAAACGGTCGGCAATCCATCCGGAGGGAACCTGAAACAAAGCGTACCCAACCGCAAAAATACCAAGAATCAGACCCAGCATCTCTTTGGAGATGGAGAGATCTTTGATAATATAATCCGCAGCGGACGCAATGCACGCACGATCCATATAGGTGTTGGCGCTGTGGAAAAAGAGAATCGAAATAAGAACAAAACGCTGGCGACTCATAATACTTCGTGATGTCTTCATAAAATGCTCACAATCCCCTACTGATATTTTGGTTCTCTAAAGCCTTGAACGACTTCCGAGATTGCATCGGTTGATCCCACGTTCCCCGGAAAGACTACGTATGGCATGTCCGGGAATTTACTCTCGGGCCCGCTCTGCCAGACCGGCACACCCGACAATACCTGTCCGAGCACCTGCGCCCGCACAATCCCCAAGGCCTGCGTTGCAATGTCACTGGAAGTGATTCCCCCTTTGGCCAGGATGTAGCGAGGACGGACGCCCATCGAGCTAACAATCTCTACAAGTCCCTGTGAAATCTGCCTGCCGATTGACAATGAGCTCTCATTGTCCCTTCCGGTAATGAGCTTGCGGCTCGTATAAACCACAACATCCTGTCCCTGGGACAATTTGTTCTCTATAAACTCAACGGACCTTCGAATTTCTTCATCGCGATTCTGTGGCGAGAGGATTTTATCGACGTTGAACTCGATGCTCTGCACATTTCCGTGCTGTAGCATGTGAGACAGTTGTTGAGATGACCTTGGGACGTGAGAACCCACGATTACTAAGCCACCTGTACTGCCTGTGCTGTTCATTTCATCAGCGGTCAATAGCGGTCGGGCCCTCAGCCCTGCTCGGACACGAACAAAGGAAGCGGCGGTTCGAAACAGAAAACGTCGTCCTTCCTGCCGGGCCTGGAGCAAGCCCAGCGTTACCACTTCCAGATCCCGGTAATCGGCGGCGTTGACGACGCAAACACTTCCCGGCTTGCATCCGGTCATCTTCTCGGCAATATGGTCAGGCCCATCTTTCCGGATCTCCTCAAGAGACAGTGACTGGACCGATGTACTAGATATCCGGCCTTGCGTTTTCTCCTCGACCCACCGTTTGAGGTCCGAGTTGCGGTAGCCGAAAACCACGTCCTTTGCAAAGGTTGTTTCAGCAGCGGGGATAAGCTGCTGTCCTTCTCTGACATAATGTATGTCGTTGATGGTGTATCTGCCTCCCTCCTGAAAGAAAGGTATGATTACGCACACGGCTTGTTGCATTTCAAGGACGTCAGCGAGAACATCGACTTCTGCGGGAAAATGGCCCCGGAGGGTCGAATCGCTTCGGCTGATAATCTCAAAAGCTCGATGTGTCTTACGCGAGGCCTTCAAGATGTTCGCCCCCACCTCCAAAGCTAAGTCAACTGCACGTGTTGTCGGCAAGCTTCGTGAATTTGTTAGCAGATAGAACAATGGAGTCCGCCTCTCAAATTCATCGATGATAGCCTGCAGCTTCTGCCGTAAGGCATCCTGCGGACAATTTGTCAGGACCGGTACATCGTGCACCGTCTGGGTCCCGGTCGGATCGTCATCCAGCACGACAATCGATACTGGCCTTTGCGCGTTTTTGCGTCGTATCGCCGGCAGCAAATCTTCAGGCCAAACGGGGGGTAGCGAACTTAGGATTTCCTGTAATTGTATTGGCATCTTCTGTTCCGCGTTATCACGTGTCTAATCGTCATCCTCAATAGCAATAGCACGGGCAGGGGCGCCGTCACCATCGGCAACCTTCAGCGGAAGGGCTATGAATGTCACTTTTGGCTTTGATATCGATGTCAGATTAGCTAATCCCTCCACTACAATTACCCCGCCTTCGAAGAGAATCCGATGTATTGTAGTCAGCTCCTCGATGTTGTTAACATCCGCAACCGAAGGTGGCTCCACGCCGAGCATCCGCACTTTGTTCTCCACACACCACTGCGCCAGCTCTGCACTTATTGGCGGAAGTTCTTCCCGATATTGTTTCTGGTCATAGTAAGCACTCCAGCCCGTACAGATTAAGAGACTCTCACCGGGCTTGAATTGCTCAGTAATGGTTCCGAGGTGCTGTGGCTCAATCAGAGCACGTGGTGCAATCGGACGTACATCAGCTACCCAGGCCGGTCCCATCAAGTTTTCCACTGCAATCGTGTCGATCGTTTCTGTTCCTACGCCAAAGTGAACAGGGGCGTCGATATGGGTGCCACAGTGAGAATAAAGACAAAGTGTACTCGCGTTCCACCCATCGGTCTGGAACCGATGGGCTGGCTCAATGCGAACCCCTCTCGCACCGGAAGCAAGAGGTAATGTTAAGTCAATTACCCGAGACATCGTCTTTCGTGTCAGATTCAAGATTTCTCACAATCGCTTCGGCAATATCCGCAGTCTTTGCTGACCCGCCCAAGTCAGCAGGCAATACTCCTTGCCCAACCGTCATCTCAATCGCTCGAACAATACTCTCGGCTGCTTTCTGCCGGCCCAAATGCTCAAGCATTAGGCTGGCGGACCAGATAGCTCCTATCGGATTGGCAATCCCTTGCCCGGCAATATCCGGTGCCGAACCGTGAATCGGCTCGAACATCGAAGGATAAGTTCTTTCCGGATTGATGTTGCCGCTTGGTCCCAGACCGAGGCTTCCCATTATCGCCCCGCCGAGGTCGCTAAGGATGTCCCCGATAAAATTGGTCGTCAAAATAACATCGAACTTCTCCGGGTGGAGCACAAAATTCGCCGACGCATTGTCAACGTACATCTTCCGGTATTCCACATCCGGATAGGATGTGCTCACTTGCTCGACGATCCTGTCCCAGTAGGCCAGGCTGTGAATCAACGTATTGGACTTCGTTACATTCGTTACGCGTTTGCGGCGGTGCCGTGCCAATTGAAATGAATAATGAGCGATTCGCTCAATGCCTTTGCGTGTAAATACACTCGTGTCTGTTGCCATGCCCTCGGCGAACTCAGGCCGGACGAAACCACCGGACTGAACAAACTCTCCCTCAGTATTCTCGCGAATAACTACAAAGTCGATGTCCTGAGGTGTCTTGTTGCGAAGTGGTCCCTCGATACCAGGTAAGAGCCTTGCGGGACGGTAGTTTACATATTGGTCAAAGCCGATACGAATCTTGAACGTGAGCAGCCTGGCCGGAAGCGTGTCATCCACGTCCGGCAGTCCGACCGCCCCAAAGTAGATTGCATCAAATTCCCGGAGGACTTGCAGGGCATTTTCCGGCATGAATGTCCCGGTCTGTCTGTAGTAACCGGCCCCGTAAGGAAACTCTTCATATTGAAGTCGAAAGCCAAATCTCTCAGCCGCAGCACTGAGAACCCTGGCGCCGGCCGGTATTATCTCCGGACCAATACCATCACCGGGAATGACAGCGATTCTGTATTTGCTCATGCTGCTCATATTCTGCTGGATTATAGGCTTTTGTCGAAAATATACAAGAGGAATCACAATAGTCCATCAGCTCTCAGGCGATTGATGATTCCAACAGGCTGGCCGTTCCATCCCGATAAAATCGGGACGCGTCGGGAGCAGGCGATATCCCAAAATCGTGGTGCGTTTGAAAAACTTCTGGAAGAGTATATGAAAGAGGGTTATAATCGGCTTTCCTGTTATGGTATTAGGAGTTAGTATGAGCAAACCACAAACTTCTTTGGCGGTCATCGTTTGTTGTCTTGTAGGCGTAAGCCTTATGTTTGCCGGTGAACAAGCCGGCAAGCAGCGAGGTTACTCCATCCCGCTAATTGACCTTGCTCATGAAAGTCATCGCCAGGTCATCGTTGATAAAGAGCCGGGCCAGTATCTTGGCCATCCAACAACGGTTCTGCTGGAGGACAACAGGACCATAATTGCAGTCTATCCGAAAGGCCACGGACGTGGCGCTATAGTAATGAAGAAGAGCACCGATGGCGGTTTGACCTGGTCAGACAGGTTGCCGGTGCCGGAGAACTGGGCGACATCGAAAGAAGTGCCCACGCTCTATCGAGTTATCGACCCACAGGGCATCAAAAGGCTCATAATGTTCTCAGGTTTATATCCCATCCGTATGGCAGTCTCAGAAGATGACGGCCGGACATGGACACCACTCAGACCTATCGGCGAATTTGGTGGAATCGTTGCGATGGGCTCTCTTGTCAAGCTGAAAAGTGGGGATTACATGGCTCTATTTCACGACGATGGTCGCTTCCTGCGCGGTGCCGGCAAAAGAACAAAATTTCAGGTGTTCAAGACGATTTCCAAAGATGGAGGCTTAACCTGGAGCCAGCCGGAGGTTATAGCAGAACATCCGACCGCGCATTTGTGTGAGCCGGGAGCCATAAGGTCGCCGGACGGCAAACAAATAGCGCTACTTTTGCGAGAGAACAGCCGTAAGTACAATTCGTTTGTTGTTTTTAGCAATGATGAGGGAAGCACCTGGACCGAGCCTGCTGAATTGCCTGGGTCGCTCACCGGCGATAGACACACTGGCCGTTATGCTCCGGATGGAAGGCTGTTTATTACTTTCCGTGACACTACACACGAAAGCCCAACAAAGGGTGACTGGGTTGGATGGGTGGGGAGATATGAGGACATTGTATATGGTCGCCAGGGGCAGTATCGCGTCCGGCTAATGGACAACCATAAAGGAGCCGATTGTGCCTATCCGGGTCTGGAGCTATTGCCGGATGGGACGTTTGTCACGACAACTTACGGCCACTGGATAGAAGGTGAATCACCTTTCATTATCAGTGTTCGCTTCAAACTGGAAGAAATCGACGCCAGGGCTTGTTCAATAAGATAGGTTTGTAGTTCAAGGTGGGTCGTTCCGGGCAACAGGTTGGAAATCCTGAATCAATTACTGAAAGATGGACTAACTAACATCCGCACCATAAGGTTTTTCCCTTTCATTTTTTGGCCGATGCTTCCATCTACGGTGCAGCCACCAGTACTGGCTTGGGTCTTCTCTCACAAATTCTTCAATTGCTTTAGTGTATTCTGCGGTAACCCACTCCAACGGATTATCCTTTTCGGCCCATTCTTCGGGAAAGATAATGCGATTGACCCCAATCTCAAAGTAAAAACGATTATCAATCCTCCTGCTGTACCCCACTCCTATCGGTACGTTATAGGTAATAGCAAGCAATCCTATACTCTTATAAGTGCTGGCCTTTCGCCCGAAGAAATCGACAAAGATTCCTTTTTTGCCGGCATCCTGGTCAACAATAAAGCAGAGAGTAGCGCCGGTTGAGGTGATTTTTTCCATAAGTTCGGCTGCGCCCTTCTTGTCGATTATTCTTTGTCCGGCCCGCTTGCGGACCCCATATAAGTAATCATTAATAAACCTGTTATCCAACGGCCGGGCGATACTGTAAATGTTAAAACCAAACAGCCCCAGAATGTAACCCATAATCTCAAAGTTGCTGTAATGGGCGGCGACCATCAGCAGTCCCCGGCCTTCCTGCATCAGCCATTTGGCCCTTTCGACATTCTTGTACCGGGAGTAATTACGCCAGTTATACGTTTTTACTAATCGGGGTGTAAACAATATATCAATCGCCAGCATTGCAATATGTTCAAAGCTTCGTCGGCCTGTTTCCCAGAACCATTGTTCGCTTTTTTCCGGAAAACTTGCACGAAGATTATCCAGGGCCCGCTTTCGACCGCGATGATAGTGTTTCCACAACAATCGACCGAGAAAACAAGCGATGTTAAGATTGGTCTCGACATCGAACAGGTAGAGAAAAACCACAAGAACCCGCAATGCAAGATAGCTGAGCCAATCCTTAATGGGATTGTGTTTTTTCTTTTTCTTCCCCCTGTTAGAAGGGGTCTTCGACTTCTTGTGCGGGGGCAAATCGGCCATAGGCAGTGATTTTAGACTCAAAGTAGCCATTGTCAAGTTTTAGAATGCCAACAAAAGTCAGTCAAGCAATTAAAAAACCCTTAAAAAGGTGCTTTTTTCTTGAAATTAAGGTGGTTAATCTGGTATAAATGGGATGGAATTTATCCATATCAGTTAACAGCCGATGTTGGACCTTTGAAGAAAGGAGGTAGTGGCAAGTCAAAAAAATCCTTGGCGGATATAGATTAAATGTAGTGAGCGCAAGGATTGTTAGTTGTTTGAGACAAGAACAAAACAAGAATTAAGAAGTCAGAA
>CAYTND010000112.1:0-6847 GCA_964438965.1 uncultured Pirellulales bacterium | reverse complement strand
CAACGCAGGCATCGGGCTTTGCAGCCGGCCGCAATAGAGCGGGTTATTTGGATAGGCTCTAAGGGTAGTGGAGAAGTTAGACAAAGTCTTGAGGTGTCTATACTACGGCCCGGCTGTAGGTAGCAGATTAGGTGTCGGGAGTTTTTTATGGAAGCCAAGAACATCAACCGTCGTAGTTTCTTGAGAAAGACAACCGCCATAGCTCTGGGAACAGTAGGCTTCCCATACGTTGTTTCCTCGTCGGCCTTGGGCGGAGCCGGCAATATTGCCCCAAGTGAGCGACTTACGATGGGCGCTATTGGCTTAGGTGGTCAGGGTATGCACAATCTGCGGAATTTTCTTACCTGTGATGATATGCGCATCCTGGCTGTTTGCGACGTCGATACGAACCACCGGAACAAGGCAAAGGAAACAGTGGATTCAACGTACGGCAACGGAAACTGTGCAGCATACAACGATTTTCACGAAATACTCATTCGCGATGACGTTGATACGGTGCTCATAGCAACGCCGGACCACTGGCATGCCATTATTTCCATTGAAGCCGCGAAGGCTGGCAAAGACATCTATTGCGAAAAACCGATTTCGTTGACCATCACTGAAGGCAGGGCTGTCGCTGATACGATGAAGCGATTAGGAACTGTCTATCAGTCCGGTACCCAACGACGCAGCAACGGCTGTTTTCGTTTTGGTGTGGACATTGCTCGCAGCGGTATGCTCGGCCAGCTTCGTACCCTGCATTGCTACTACCATAACGGCCCGACATGTCCTCCACAGAAAACCGAACCTGTTCCGAAAGGTTTTGACTATGATACATGGCTCGGTCCTGCCCCCTTTGAGCCGTACACAACCAGAAGATGTCACGGCAGTTTTCGATGGATATACGATTACTCCGGCGGACAATTGACCGATCTCGGAGCGCACTTTAATGATCTGGCCCAGTGGGCGCATGACAGTCAATACACAGGCCCTACAAAGTACGAAGGCTGGGCCGAGTTTCCCAAGGACGGTCTATTCAATACGCCCGTACGTTTCGAGGTAGTTGCAACATACCCCGACGGTGTAAAAATGATCTATCACGACGAGACCGAGCCCGGCCGAGGCCCCAGAGGAAACAAATTCGTCGGCACCGAAGGCTGGGTCAGCGTCGATGACACCGGAAAGATCACTGCATCAAGCAAAGCTATTATGCGGAAGGTCAACTTTATGCAGAAAGGCTATGCGTACATGACAGGCCATCATCGCAATTTTCTCGATTGCGTCAAGACTCGCAGCCTGCCGATATCCAATGCCGAAGTGTCGCATCGCTCGGTAACGACTTGTCACGCCGGTAATATCTGCCTGCGGTTAGGACGCAAACTGCGATGGGGTCCGGACATTGAGCGATTTCTCGATGACGACATGGCCAACAGGATGCTTGTAAGAACGATGAGATCGCCATGGTCTTTGTAGGTCCTTGCACCTCAAACGAATTCTTCAAAACAGAATTCAGCTTTGTCCATAATCATTTCGCCATCTACGTAAATACCTGGGTCCTTGATGACGCCGTCAACATGCGCTTTACTATCCCATGCAGCACCGGTTTTGCCGGGCTCCGAAAGTCCTGCATCCAAAACTGGGCCAACAACATCAATAATTCAGAAGTTATTAGGGTACTGGCAGGACATGGGGATCTCAAAACAACCATGAAATATTATGCTCAAGCCGACAAAGAACAGAGGGAAAGAGCGGATATACTTAACCGAATATCCCCGGTGCGACTCGAACGCACAACCTCTGGCTCCGGAGGCCAACGCTCTATCCAATTGAGCTACGGGGACACAAATCAGTACCATATCTATTACACCAAAACAGCCTGTAAGTCAAGAATATAACCGGCTGTGGGTGTGATAGATGTGATAGACCTTTTCGGTCATATGCAAAATCCGCTGTTTCGTATTTTCTACGCGCAGATTTTGCGTCTTTATGTTATAATAATACATGTCTTATAGTGAAAGGGTGATAAACCAATGTTAACGAATAAAGGTTTTCTCTGGCCTGAAGCGGTTTTGGCTCGCCTGCCGGCGGTCAGGGTTCTGCTGCTGTCGTTTTTTATCACATCCGGCCCGATACTTGCAGGCCCAGCGGATTTCAACATTGATGGTGTTTTTGAAGCGTCCCTTGACCTGCCCCGGATTTTGTTCTTGTTGAAGACAGACCCCAATGGACCTGCTCTGGAATATATGGGTAATTTTGAAACAAATTGGGCCTTCCTCGACACAGGAGCTTCCGGAATCTTACTTTCACGCGAAACAATTGAATATCTGCAAATATCTGTTGACCCCACTGGTCAATACACTGATGTTGGCATCGGCGGAATCGAATTCTTTGACGTTTCTGAACCTTTACATATTGGCACAGCCGCTTATGATGACCCCGACCCCTCTGACCAAGAGCACTATATTCTCTCAGGACCCTGGCGCTTTCAGGTCACACAAGATTATGCCGGCCCATGGCCGGATGAACCACTTGACCTGCTCGGAATGCCGGTAATGTTTGGCAAAACAGTCGTGCTAAACTCCCGCGGTCCAAGCAACTTAGAACTCTTCTCGGCTGATATCAGAGAACCGAACGACCCGACAATACCTGAAGTTGATTTCACCGTACCGTTGAGATTTGAAAAATATATTACGCCCAACGACCCGTGTAATATCCCTCCTTTGCCGGTTCTTGCTTACAATCCGGTTATCGACAACATCACAACTGAGTACAACGGCAACAACTTTACCGGAACTTGGCTTCTGGATACGGGGGCCACCATGAGCTTAATATCTGTGGCACAAGCGGCAGCCTTGGGGCTTACCGACCCTGACGGCAACACGCTCATTCCCACTGACTTTATCGTCCCGATTGGAGGCATTGGTGGTCAAATTATGGTGTCGGGCTTTGAAATTGATAATCTCATAATACCGACTCTTAACGGCTACAATCTTGTTTTCAATAACGCCCGTATTGGTGTCAAAGATATTGGAATCGTTGACGAAACCACCGGTGAGCCTATTATTCTTGACGGCATCTTTGGAAGCAATTTCTTTTGTGCAACAATGAATATATCCACATGGGAACTCAGTGACACAGCGTTTGACACAATAGTTATCGATATGCACAACGGCCTGCTGGGTTTCGATGTCAACGATGCTTACCCATTGCCGAGCTGTGGCGACGCACAGCACCCCCAGCCGACGGCTGACCTTACCGGTGATTGTAAGGTAAACTTTCTCGATTTACTGGCTTTGTCTGAAAATTGGCTCCGCAATAACTGCAACGCTGGTAATGCCTTCTGCAACGCTGCGGACATAAACAAAAACGGCAAAACTGATTTAGCCGATTACACAGTTCTGGTCGAACAATGGCGCAATTCACCCTTTAGCCCTACTTGTGGCGATGCTGAACACCCCTGGCCCCAAGGTGATTTGAACCGGGATTGCTCTGTTGATTTCCAGGACCTGCGAATCCTCGCCCGTGAATGGCTTAACGAATGCAACTGGCTCAATTGGAATTGCTCCGGTGCGGATCTGAATTCAGATAAAATTATAAACTTTGCCGACTACAGTAAGTTCATCAACGGAATGTAAAATAAAATAAGATATTGGCTGAATTAAGCTAACATTATTCTATTACAACAATTACATATAACATCGTGCCGAATGAGTGGGTAGGGTGCGATATTTCGCACCACTTTGACTTCGATATTCGTCATTCCTTGTTGGATATTCGATATTCATTTTCCCTTTTTTACTTTGCCTTTCCCATTCTTTTGTGTTATTTTCTGTCCCTGCCCCGTGAGTTTACCCTGTGGGATAGCAAGGCGTTATCTAACCGGGGATTATAGGCGTTATGCGGACATCTTGAAGAGTGCAGCGAAATAAGAGATATGAAAATTTTTTGGCGAGAATTGCGGATTTTTTTAGTTTGTTAATGCGGTGCAGTGTAGATTTGATGGATGACTGTTCCTGGTTTCTGGGGTTATTGAGGATGCGAACTAATGGTTGATTTCAGCAGACGATTAGGGAAGCGGATACCAAAGCGGATCATGGATCCGGTAGCATTGTATGACACGCTTGACCGTGACAGTGACAAGGGACCGCTGCGGCCAGCACAAGAAGCAGTTCTGAAGCGTTGGTATGCGGAATACGCTAATGTGAAGGATGTGATCCTCAAAATGCATACAGGACAAGGTAAGACACTTGTGGGACTGTTGATGCTTCACTCGAAACTGAACGAAGGTCAAGGACCTGCCCTTTACTTGTGCGCCAACCGCTTCCTCGTGAACCAGACTTATGAACAAGCTGAGCAATTCGGTTTGCCTGTTTGTACCACAGATGGCGATTTGCCGAATGATTTCATCGACAGGAAGTCTATACTGGTCACGACAGTGCACAAGCTATTCAATGGGTTGACTCGTTTCGGTCTTAGCAACAAAGCCAAAGAGGTTGGAGCAATTGTTATTGACGATGCTCATGCTTGCGTCGATTCCATTAGAGAGGCCTTTATTATCCGCCTCAAGAAGGGCGATTCTGCTTACACAGATATCCGCGATCTGTTCGCTGACGAACTTGAGAAGCAAGGCGTTGGAACCTTCGCGGATATTCGGAAACATAAGTATGATGCAATGCTTCCAGTGCCCTATTGGGCTTGGCTAGACCGAGCTAGCGAAGTCGCGAACATTCTCTCTGGTAGAACGGATGCTAAAGCAGTAAAGTTCGCCTGGCCACTACTTAAGGACATGCTTGACAAGTGCCAATGTGTGGTTTCCGGAGGGGCACTTGAAATTGTTCCGTATTTGCCCCCCTTACATCTGTTCAGGTCTTACCATGATGCACGTTGTCGAGTATTCATGTCTGCGACCGTTGCCGACGACTCATTCTTAATAAAGGGCCTAGGCTTGACCCCTGAAGTGGTAGGCAAGCCACTGACCTATGAGAGTGAGAAGTGGTCCGGGGAGAAAATGGTACTTATACCTTCGCTAATCGACGAATCGCTTGATCGTGGCGCAATCGTGGACTGGCTCGCAAAACCTAAGAAGAATCGCCGTTTTGGCGTGGTTGCCCTGGTTCCAAGCTTCAAACATGCGGACAACTGGGAGGCGCACGATGCAATCGTTGCAAAAGGCGAGACTATCGATTCAGAGATTGAAAAACTTCGTTCGGGAAACAGGGACAACACTGTTGTGATTGTTAATCGCTACGACGGCATTGACCTTCCTGATTCCTCTTGCCGGATACTGATATTCGACTCGGAGCCGTACTCTGAAAGCCTTGTCGATCTGTACATGGAATCATGCCGGCCAGGCAGCGAGACAACGGCGATCCGCAAGGCGCGAACCATTGAGCAGGGCCTTGGCCGGAGTGTACGCGGAGAGCGGGACTACTGTATTATCATCATCACGGGGGTAGATCTTGTGAAATGTGTTCGATCTAAGCACACTCCAGAGCACTTGTCGAATCAAACTCAATTGCAAATAGAGGTTGGGTTCGAGATTGCTGAAATGGTGAAAGAGGATCTTCGTGATGGAGCTGAACCTGTTGACGCTCTGAAGGTAGTAATGAGGCAGTGTTTGCGGCGAGATGCTACATGGAAGGCATACTATGCTGAACGTATGGAATCTGTGGAGGCCGAAGCAGCGTCCAAGACAGGGTTGGAGATATTCTCCAGAGAATTGAAGGCTGAGCAACTATACGAGCGTGGCGATTCGCAGGGCGCAGTCAAGGAGCTTCAGTGCCTGATAGATGATTGTGTTACCAATAAAGAAGAGCGGGGATGGTATCTTCAAGAAATGGCTCGTTACACGTTGTCGTTTGATGACACTGAATCCAATAATCTACAGCGCCAGGCACACCTGAAAAACCATGGCTTGCTCAGACCCTCGTCAGGAATGCAGATAGAGCGGATTGTTGTTGTTAGTCATAAGCGGATGGGACGAGTAATCGCGTGGATCAAGAAGCAGGAGACTTATGAGGAACTTCGATTAGTTGTTGATGATATACTCGACCGGCTAACATTCGGCATAAAGGCAGAGAGGTTTGAGGATGCTTTTAAGCAATTAGGGGCCTTTCTTGGGTTTGTCAGCCAGCGCCCTGAGAAGGAATGGAAGGAAGGCCCGGACAACCTATGGGGGCTCCGCGAAGGCGAATATCTTCTCGTTGAATGCAAGAGTGAGGTATCTCACAATAGATCCCAAATTAACGAACATGAGGTAGAACAGATGAACAGGTCATGTGCTTGGTTCGATGCTCAGTATACAGATTCTCAATGTCACCGTTGGATAGTGATCCCGCCCCGAAAGCTCACGAGAAAGGCATCTTTCACTCATGAAGTTGTGGTCATGAGAAAGCACGGGTTGACCAAATTTGTTAATAATGTTAAGAGGTTCACTGATCAGTTCAAAGGAGTTGATTTCAAGGATCTGTCAGAACGCAAGATCCAGGAACTGATAAACAGCCACAAATTGTCGGTGGACGCGATATGTTCGGAGTATACTGAGTCCATGCTCGTGGGTCGTAGAAGATGATCTCTGGCGTTATCTCATGCGGTAAAGACAGTAGGAAAAATTAGGGATATTCACTGCAAAACTGCATTTCCCATCAACACAATGAATTCCACACACTTTAGGGATATTATATATGATAGAGTTCGGATTTCAATAGGAAAAAAGGACGGCCAAAAAAAGCGTTTTTTTGGCCGTTTTTTTTTGACTATTGTTTGAAAAAATGTTATAATACGCCTATGTTAGCCTGTCCCTATAGGGGCCAACAGGCTAACATAAACCGCCAGTAGGCGATAGATATAGCGGAGAACCGCACGTTTT
>CAYTND010000111.1:0-6861 GCA_964438965.1 uncultured Pirellulales bacterium | reverse complement strand
AATCCGTGGTTAAATATTATTGAATTCTCTGAGTCCTCTGTGTGCTCTGTGGCTAAAAAAATCCGTGTAATCTGTGCAATCCGTGGTTTAAAATAGGTAAAATTTTCCGTCAGTTTTCGACCAAAAGCGAGGGTACCTTCGAGCAAAAATCAAATTTTTCAAAAAATTTTTAACTGCCTTGCTAACATCAAGTTACGAGAATTCTGAATCGAGAATCGAGGACTATTTTCGTATCAAATACGCAGGTAGCTCTAATTATAGAGGCGCCACTTTTCTCGCCTCCGGCAATAAGCAGCCAAATAAACAATTAACCTTGAACTATGAACCATGAACCATGAACTACAAACTACCGACAACTGTCATCTGTCGTCTATCGTCTGTCAACTGTCCTCGCACCTCTACATCTGTCGAGAACCCTCTACAAATCGACCTTTTTATGCAAAACAAACCCAATCTTGTCCGCCGTAGGCGGATTGCAAACTCAGTATGTACAACGGATTATGAAAATAAATCCAATTGGACACTTGGTGAAAACAAACCCAATCTTGTCCGCCGTAGGCGGATTGCAAACCCAATGTCTAAACAGCTCGTATGGTCCAAGCCGAGGTGGCCCGAATCTGCCAAAATGGCACGAAAAATTGACGTCCTGAAACACCAAAACATCATCTTAAAAAACTCTAACTTCTTATATCCAAACAGGTTAAGCTACTTAACTCAACATAATCCCCCAACTGGCACGTCTTTTGCACATTTAATCTCTGAGAAGATGAATTTATTGCGAAAGGAATATAACTATGGCTAAAATCATTGGAATAGACTTGGGAACGACAAATTCTGTGGTTGCTGTGATGGAAGGCTCAGCGCCGAAGGTCCTGATTAACTCTTCCGGCTCCCGGCTGACCTCTTCGGTGGTCGGCTTTACGGACAAGGGCGAAAGACTTGTCGGCCAGATTGCGCGCCATCAGCAGGTAACGAACCCCGAAAACACCGTATTTTCCATTAAGCGTTTTATGGGCCGGCGCCACAATGAAGTCTCATCGGAAGAAAAGATTGTCCCTTATAAAATTACCGGCGCCGCTGATGAGCTGGTCAAGGTCGATGTCCGGGGCAAGGAATACACGCCGCCGGAGGTCTCGGCGATGATTCTGCAGGACCTGAAAAAAACCGCAGAGGATTATCTGGGCGAAAAAGTTACCAACGCCGTTATTACCGTGCCGGCATACTTCAACGATTCACAGCGTCAGGCCACTAAAGACGCCGGTAAAATCGCAGGACTCGAGGTCGAGCGGATAATCAATGAGCCGACCGCCGCTGCGCTTGCATACGGACTCGAAAAGAAAAAGAATGAGAAGGTTGCTATCTTCGACTTTGGTGGTGGAACATTCGATATTTCCATCCTTGATATCGGCGATAATGTCTTCGAGGTCCTCAGTACCAACGGTGATACACACCTCGGTGGCGATGATTTGGACGCGGTCCTGATAAGTTACCTCGCTGATGAATTCAAAAAGACCGAAGGAATCGACCTGCGGGGTGACCCGATGGCTCACCAGCGACTCAAAGAAGCCGCCGAAAAGGCAAAATGCGAATTGAGTTCTCAGCTCGAAAGCACGGTCAATTTACCGTTTATCACAGCCGATGCCTCAGGGCCGAAGCATTTGCAGATTACTATCACCAGAAGCAAGTTCGAATCGCTCGTGGAACCTATTCTGGAACGGCTTAAAGACCCGTGCCATAAGGCACTGGCGGATGCAAAACTGAAGCCCGGTGATGTCGCGGAGACATTGCTTGTCGGCGGCTCGACAAGAATCCCGAAGGTTCAGGAAATCGTAAAGGACATCTTCGCTAAAGAGCCGAACAAGAGTATCAACCCGGACGAAGTTGTTGCAGTGGGTGCCGCTATTCAGGGTGCGGTCCTGGCTGGTGATGCAGGCGTAAAAGACATTCTGCTGTTGGATGTAACGCCGCTTTCATTAGGTGTTGAAACTTTGGGCGGAGTTATGACAAGATTGATTGAACGCAACACTACGATTCCGACCAGCAAGAAAGAGATTTTCTCAACCGCCGCTGACACCCAGACCACCGTTGACATACACGTTCTCCAGGGCGAGAGAGAATTTGCCAGAGACAACCGCACGCTCGGCAGATTCCAGCTTGCCGATATTCCGCCGGCACCTCGTGGCATTCCGCAGATTGAAGTTGCCTTTGATATTGACGCCAACGGCATTCTGAACGTTTCTGCCAAAGACCTCGGCACCGGCAAGCAGCAGTCCATCGAGATTAAGTCCAGCTCAGGACTGAGTGAGCAGGAAGTCGAGAAGATGGCCAAGGATGCAGAGACCCACGCCGAGGAAGATAAGAAGAAAAGAGAGGTCGTTGACCTGAAGAACCAGGCTGACCAGTTGGTTTATTCGACGGAAAAAACGCTCAAAGAACACGGCGACAAGGTCTCCGCCGATGTCCGCGGCAAAATCGAAAGTGCGGTCAATAACCTCAAAGAAGCTGTAAAAGGCGAAGACGCCGAGGCGATAAAGAAGACCATTGAAAACCTCGGCATCACCAGCCAGGAGCTGGGCAAGGTGCTTTATGAAGAGGCAGCCAAGAAACAGCAGGCCGCTTCAGTTCCAACCGGCCAAGCTGAGCAAGCACCCCCGCCGTCCGAAGATGAGGTTAAAAGAAAAAAGCCGGAAGACGTAATCGACGCTGAATTCGAAGCAAAAGACAAATAAGAGCACAGGTGCACAAGTCATAAGTGCACAAGTTACATTTGCTCTTATGCTCTTGTGACTTGTGCTCTTATTTACCTATACAGAAACGACTGAATATCTGCTCCAATATCTGCTCATCGACGTGACCGCCTTCGGCGGATTCGATGCCGGAAACGGCCTGGTAAGCGGCTCGCAGCATCATTGCGGCAACCTCATCATTGCCGGCCCTTAATTCACTGATGGATTCACTGACGTTCTCAATTGCCCCGGTAACAGCCTGTTTGTGCCGAGCGGTAAGGGCGATATCGTATTTCGTATCGCGTATTGCGTATTGCGTTTCCCGACTCACGCTTGGTTCCCGCGAAGCGGGGTCCCTTCCAAGTGTTATTTCAATTATTTTGTTGTCAATCTTCTCTCGCAAAAGTTTTATGCTGTCGCCGGTTTCCACACTTATGGCTAAAAAATCAGCGTCAAATAACTCATTTAGCTCAGCAAGGCGATTTGATAACACCCGTTCGGATACCAAATCACATTTTGTCGCGACCGGTATCAATTTCGTATTTCGTATTGCGTATTGCGTATTTTCTTTCACGCAATACGCATCACGCTCAACGCACGACGAATATATGAGTTCACGTATTGAGATATCCTCAAACCAGTCGGCTTTTGATATGTCAACGCAGAACACAACCACAGCGCTGTTTCGCAGCGCCTCAATTGCCGCCTGTTGTGCCAATTCGTCAAGGACATCTCGTGGCCCGTCGCCCGCGGCCCGTGACCCGTGCGACGAGCAACGAGCGACGAGCGACGGAGTTAGGCCCGCACAATCGAACAGGACGCATCTGCAATGCGCCAATGTGCACAGAGCGGTCAGCACATCTCTGGTGGTTTTGCGCTTGTGCGAGACGATACTTCTTTCTTTACCGAGCAGTTTATTGAGCAGGCTGCTCTTTCCGGCATTGGGAGCACCGGCAATCCCCACCGCCGGTAAATCAATTAGAGACTCGTACCTGATGCTTCCGGTGAGCAGCTGCTCAAGCTGTTTCTTTACGCCGAGAAGTCTTTCAATTACCTCGGCACCGGTTTCCGGTTCGATATCTTCGGCGCTAAAATCCAGTCCCGCCTCGATTAAGCCAAGACAATCCATCAGCGACGAGCGCACCTTTGCCGTGGTCTCGGATAATCGTCCGCTAAGAAGTTTCTCAGCGGCGGCTAATTGAAATGCGTTGGAGCTTACGATGATTTCGTTCACCGCCTCGGCCTGGGCCAAATCGATTTTGCCGTTCAGATACGCCCGCGCCGTGAATTCGCCAGGCCCAGCCATCCTAAGTCCTTTGCCTAATAAATTACCTATTAAGACCTCAGTAACAGCAGGATTTGTAGGAATGTGAATCTCGGCTAAGTCGTCGCCGGTATAGGAATGCGGTGACAAAAATAAATACAGTTGCGCATCAACTTTCAGCTCAGCGTCAATGGCAACACTGCCGGCTACCAATCTCGTCCCTCGTCCCTCCTCCATCGTCCTTCGCCTGATACTAACCGGTGAGTTGAAAATCTGTTTGCAAGTCTCGATTGTCTCCGGGCCGGTTATGCGGACAATTACTCTTTTATCTGAGGTCGGAGAGCTAACAGCTACGATAGTGTCGTTAAGCTCATACATTCGGCATTAGAAGTGTCTAAAGTGAGCTAAATCCGCCGCGGCGGATAAAGTGCCTAAAGTGAGCTAAAGTTAAAAAATAATCTATAATTTTAGGCACTCCAAACTTTAGGCACTTTTAAGTTCTGTAAAACGGTTTAGGCTTTTTCTTTTTGACTTTGCCGCCGGTCTTACTCGTCACGGCAACCAGACCCTGCGATTCAGCCTGTTCCTTTTCCCGGATGTGTTTGCGAATGACATACTGCTCAAAGACTCCGGCAAAGGTACTTGACATAATATACATGTTCACTCCCGACGGCGCCTTATATAGCATCAGCGGGAACAATAACGGCATCATAATCATCATCATTTTTTGTTGCTGAGCAACCTGTGGGTTAGTGGACGCCGCCGCCTGGGACGGCATTAGTTTCTGCTGAAGATAAAACGCCACGCCCATCAAAAGCGGCAGCAGATTCAGCGATTCTATTTTCCAGCCCAACAAAGGTACGACTATTGCCGCTGGAAATCTATAAAGAGCATCCGGTAACGAAAGGTCAGTAATCCAAAACGGCAAAAACGCCGCGCCTCGCAAATCAATACTGGCATATACTGCGCTCCATAAAGCAATCCAAATCGGCATCTGCACCATCATCGGCAGAAAACCCATAACCGGCGAGGCACCCTGCTCCCTGTAAAGGGCCATCATCTGTTTGTTCATTTCAGCCTTGTTGTTGGCGTATTTTTTCTTTATCTCCTCGGCCTTCGGGGCCAGCTTGCTCATTTTGCTCATCGAGACCTGGCTCTTCTTCGTGATAGGATGCATAGCAAGCCGCATCATGAAAACCAATATGATAATGACCACCCCGTAGTTGGGGATAAAAGCGTGCATCCATTTCATTAAAGCCAATATCCCAAAGGCCAGAGGCTTTATAATCCAGCTAGGGCAGCAGCACCCCATAAAATCTATCGTCCAAACAAAGCCCAGCTCTCGATACCGCTCGTTTTTATCGAAAAGACTTTTATCCTTAGGCCCAATATATAACTGGAAGTTATATATTTTTGAGCTGTTAGCCCGGCCCGCCGCAGTCAGCGTATTTGGCGCAATTTTCAAATCCAATCCTATCGTCTCGTCGCCGCTGTCGGCCCTGCTGTCTCCATCGGGATTGTGAAACCGGCCTGTTTTATCCGTTACCCAATCGCAATACTCTTTGCCCTCTTCCGGCAGAGGCACAAGAATCGCTGCGAAGTACTTGTTGACCGCGGCGGCCCACAGAAAATTAGCGCCTCTGTATTGATCAGGGAGATTGTTTCCTATCCGTAACTTCTTCCTGGCCTCTTCGATTTGTGTCTGGTTTCCTGCCCGCAGGGCCTGCTGATACTGCGCCATAGCGTCTTTAAGACCCTGCGTTCTTCGAATAAATCCCGCAGAGGAAACTCCCTGTCTGGAAGATACTACCTCTGCCTCGGATGTTAGGAATCCTCCAATGACCTTTCTCATATCGGTCCTGAAGGCCTCTCTGCCAAGTCCGCCCGGCCCGGCTAAATTGAAATGCACTTTCTGTTCGGAGCCGGACAGATTTTCGACAGCTATGTTGCATTCAAGAAGATAGCTGTATGGGACGACCTTATAGGTTTTAATCAATTTCAAGAACGGCTCATTCGTATCTTGAACTTTAATTGTCGCTTCGAAGCGAGCCGTTTGTGAACCGTCCCCTGCGGTTATGACATAGAAGCTTTTCCAACTTAATTTGTCCAGAGCAAACTGCCAACCATGCCCAACAAGCACAAACTTCCTGTTTGCCATCGACAGAATCTCACTGCCATCGGCCTGACGTACGGGGGAAAGGATAACTAACGGCTGAGGGTCTTTATAATCACGGTCATCGAATTCACTGAAGGTCGCCTTTCTGATGGCGGCGCCTATTGAGCTTAGCTCCAACTGGAACTTAAAGCCGCTTTTAGGGTCCACTGAACCAAGCGTAATGCTTTTAGGAGGTGCGCCGACTGCATCGAAAGTAACAGAATCGTCCGCTCTTACCTGGAGTGGTTCCTCATAAGGGGCATTCGTATCGCGGCTATTTTTGTCGCCTGTAGTGCTTTGCAAAAGAATGCAAGGCCCTGAATTTGGTGCCGAGTACTCAAAAAATCCGGATTCAACGACAAGCCACCCGCAAAAAACAACAAAGCCAACAACAATCAAAGTTAAAAGAGTTCTCATAATCACTAATTCACTAATTCACTAATTTTATCTTCCGTTCTGCAGCCGCTCCGCGTGGAAGTTGTCTAATCGTTCGATCGCCGTTATCTTTTTCATAGTGGTTTCAAAATCGTATTCGAGCCGTACAAAATGCACCTCGTTTTCATTCACATACACATAGCTGCTGCGGTTGTCCTTGTCCCTGGGCTGCCCGACCGAGCCGATATTGATAATCGCCTTTTCATCATCGACAATCGGATAGACATCGCCAAGCTCGGTTGGCAGATTTTCCTGACTCTGATCGGCGGCCATGGGCTCGT
>CAYTND010000110.1:0-6942 GCA_964438965.1 uncultured Pirellulales bacterium | reverse complement strand
GGGGTCATTGTTTAGCCGTCGTCGGCACGACGACGCCCCAATTCTTGCCCCGCGCGAAATAGGCTTTTACCGCCGTGTCCCGCACGAATTGAGTGCTAACTCACGTCTAATTAGTGCGGGGCAATTTGGTGCGGGGTCATTCCTGCGAAAGATTGTCACCCCTGCGAAAGCAGGGGCAGGAAATTTCACGCTATACGCTAAACGCTAAACGCTATCTTTTGCCCTGAGCAAAGTCGAATGGGTCGAATGGGAGGAATCTGTTGAAATAGATTCGCCGAAGGCGAATCAAATAGAGCGTAGGGTGCGATACTTGTCTGACGACAGTCAAGATTTCGCACCACTTTGACTGTTCGACCTATAAATTATACCTTCTTCTTCAGGACAAAAACTACCTTTTTCAAGTCATCGTCCCTTTGAATCGTCATAGTGATGGATCGGCCGTCCTCGGATTTCAAGAGCTGTCTCAAATGCCCCATATCGTAGCTCTGTGCTTCTTTGCCTTCAACCTTGACGATAACGTCACCTGCTATAATTCCTGCGTTACCTGCCGGGCTTGCTTCGTCAACACTATGAACGACTGTCTTGCCGGAAATTCTCAGCAAGTGCAAGCCACTCATGTCTTCTTCGTCGATCTTGTTAAACTGACTACCTTTCTTGAGGTAAATTCTCCCTTTAGGGAAATCAAAAGTCACAAGATGACGAGACAAAAAGTCAAGTCCGAGGCTATTGAAATTGCCCTCTTCAAATATAAGGTCTCTGTACTTAAAAGGCCCAATTGTAAGGCTGCCAACACGAACCTGACGCTTTTTTACGAGACCGGAAGGCGTTGAGACTAATGCTTCAGAAACTTGTACATTATTTTTTCCCAAGAGCACTGCAAACGTCTCACTGTCTAAGTTTCCTGTGGAATTACTTCCTGAATCTATGATGAAATCTACATTTAACTGGCCGAGTATCTTTCCTCTGATTTGTGTGGATCCTCGCTGATGGTAAATAATCTCAAAGTCCTGCCCCAAAGAGATACTGCTTGCCTCAACCTTCTGGAGAAATGCAAGACGAACTTTATCAAAGTCTATTTGAATCACGTGATGTTTCAGGAAATCCATTCCCAGGACACCGCTTATCTGTCTTCCATCGATTAAGCTCAACATTCTCAAATCGAGGCACAATACTTCATCGCCACTATTCAGATTAAAAGGGCCAACTGAAAACGCTGGCGATTGAAAAGTCTGGACCACTACCGGATTTCCTGAGGTCGGCATCTTTATGATCCTTTTTGGCTTACCGAGCTTATCTCTTAGTGAAGTGTCAAACACGGTATGTGACGAACCCGTATCCAGCACAAACGAATACTCTTGTCCACCTATCTTAACGGGAATAAGTATAGCTCCACTTCCCCCTCCAATTGGAAATTCGGTTCTCTGATCCGTCACCACTTCTTCAACTTTGAAAGTGGGTTTGCGCTTTTTTACACCCTTTGGCTGATTTGGATCCACAATTTCTTTCGGATCTATAGTTGCCGGTAAAGTGTTGACTACCGTGCCTTCAGGGAAGAAATAGACAAATTCGCTGTCATCAACCGGGACATTTATCTCCAGGTCTTCAACCACGATGCTGGAATTGAAATAGGGATTACGGTTACCTTGGTCGTCAATTTCATACCTTTCATAATATATCTCTCTTGGAAAAGGATACGTGTCCGAAGAGTCATACTTGTACTGTTTTTCAAACAGCAGTTGATTAGGATCGTCATCTATAAGGCACATAATTTTCGTAAGATAATATTTCTGATATTGTATCTTAATCCATCGATAAGTGTATGCCTTTTGCTCCGGTTTATAAGGCACAATCATAACTATTTTCACGAAGTTTTGGCCGTTGATAATTTCTGTACCCATATTCTTATAAGCGTAATTATCATGATTTTTTTCAAAACGTGCGTTGATGATGTTAAAATCAGTGAGACTGCGAATGTCATTCCGAGAATACAATATCTCGTGCCAGTCTTTAGGATATGTCATCCCCTGTTTTATATTATCTTTTTCGTTCTGGTGAAATACCTTAATCTGAATTCCATCATAGACAGTTCTGGTTTCTTCAATTTGATCACCACTATCATACCTGTACTCCGACATGTTATATTTATCTTTGCTTTTGATGTATGAGACCTTGAATTGAGCCTGTGTATCCGATAGCCCATATGTTGTATTGACGGTGTAACGGGCTTTTAATGTCTCCAGCTCCTTCATCTGTCGGCGTAATCCCTCGATTATCTGTTTAGGGTCCGAATTTTGCTGAGTGCCACCACAGACGCAAGAACTGACAATTAGGGTTAAGTATAAATATCTCTTGGTCCTCATATCATAGCCTCTCAATTATGAACATGATGAAGTATGCGGCTTTGCATTCTAAACTGTTTCACATCGAAATCCTTTATTTAAGACGCCAAAACCACGAATTCGTTACAGTAATTCTCCAGAAAATGTGGAGAAATTTCACAATTTCCAAAAACTGAGCGAGTGTCTATAATACATGAGGTCACAGCCAGTTACCGACCGGTATCCCCAAAAGAATTACATGATTGATACATTATTTCATCCAGCTACTTAATTCGATGTTAAAAAAAGTGCTTTTTTGGCCGTTTTCTTTTGACTTTTGTTTGAAAATATGTTATAATACGCGCATGTTAGCCAGCAGGCTAACCTAAACCGCCACTAAGCGGAGATAAACAGACATCAGGGGGTTCCTAATGGCCATCGTTTTACAAAACGCCGGAAAACAGGGCTTTTTGTCATATCAGGCCGAAATAGCGGAAAAACTACGAAGTTTTCACTACTTTTTATGCAAAACAAACCCAATTTCCGAAAAAGCCAAATGAACGCAAATCTATATAATACAATGGATTATGAAAGAAAACGCGATTGGACACTTGGTGAAAACAAACCCAATACAAACCCAATCAAAGCCAATTTCAAAAGGGCATAACTTAAACGCGCCCCTTCGAGAGTTTGAAGACGTCCTCGCCGCCGTTTATCAGATGAATCAGCGGCTGCGGCCTATCAACACCTTCGATGAACTTCGGCCTGGCCGCCCAGGGTGTAACGCTCAATACTGCCGTCAAATCCATCCAGTGCTGCAGTCGTGCGACCGGCAAGTTCCAGGTCATATGGAAGTGATTAGCCGGCGGATATTGCTTATATTCGAGCATACTTGCGTACTTCGGCACGACAAACGTGTGCGGCCAGGTGGGCGTGGTCAGATTGCACATTGCCTCGCCGAGTTCCTTCGGAACGCTCGTTGTATGCGCCTCGTCCCATATCATACTGAACAATCCGCTGGCACTGCTGTAAGCGCATCGAGCTGCTATGCCCTCGATTCCAGGCGGGGTCATAAACGTAACCGAATTGCCGCCGCCGGGGAAGTAGCCCTCATCGACCAGGGGCATTCCAACGCCGGCCATAATCTTCTTTATAGATGCTCCGGGCGCTTGTGCCCAATCGAAAGATGCGCTGCCGGAGTTGTCGCCGTCAACCAGACCTTTGCAGCAGTAGTCTGCTTTTTTATCCAACGATTTTATGCCGATATTTTGAGCCAATTCTTTTATTTCCCACGCTTCCCAGACTTTTCTAAAGTCCATAAACAGAGGTGGATTTCCGCCGCTCAGATACGTCATAAACAGCATTGTCAGAAGTCCCTGGACGTCAGCCTCGGTGGCGTATGGAAGCGGCGCCTTGCGGCCGTTGTGGTCAAAGGTAGAATTGAAGAAACTCTCCATCACGTCCGCTACCGGTAAAGGGATGCCCCGCAGGTCGCTGCCCCATTCCAACTGGCTCATAAATCCACCGCCGAGAGCATTCAAATCCACCATCAGGTTACGAACGATTAAATACATCGCTAAACTCATATTAAATCGTTCGCTGTCTGCCTCATCACGCAGCTCCAGTCGTTTGCCGACGTACCTGTTAATCCAGGCTCGCAACGACTTGAGTTCCTTTTCATTGTAGGCTTTTTTGTTGAGCATATCGGCCAAAAGCTTCATATCCAGACGCGTGATTTCCAGGCCGAAGGTATTCCTGATAGGAATGATGTGGGCAAGGGCCGTTTCCATTCCCATAGAGTCGTGTCCCAAAATCACAACTCTTCGGCCCCGCAGGGCCACAGCGGTAACCGCAGCATAGCACCAGTCAATAAGATTTTTAGCTGTCTGTTCGGTCATCTTCGGGTCCATACCGGTATCGGGCCAGGTGCCGACGTTTAAGGTAACCATTCGGCCGTACTGGCTGATTGCGCCGTTGAGCGCATGGGCATAGACCACGCCGGGCTTGGGACCGCTGTTGCCGCAGGTAATGTTTATGGGTGTATTGAGTGGAAATTGCTGCAGTAGTGAAATAGTGGTAAGCTGAGGAAATGCCCAGGTGTCGGGCACACATACTAAAATGTCCACGCCGGCTTTGCGAAACTGCTGAGCTACAATGTCTGCTTGTGCTTCACCATCAATCAGCACTGTAGAATAAACAACCGGCACCGGCGTCTTATCCGGCAAAACTACGGAGCCGCTTATGCAATCAGCAGCCATTTTCGCAATGTTCTTACAACGCGTTCGGCTGGCCTGGTCAATACGTGGGTCAGACGTAGCAAAAATACCAATAACAGGTACGTTAGGGGTGGCTTTCCTAATATTCGGCAAGTGCTTAGCTTCGACTTTCTTTGCCATTTCAAACACTCCTTTCTGGATTAGAAAGTGCCTAAAGTGCCTAAAGTGAGCTAAAGTGAACTAAAGTGAGCTTCAGAAGACAGAATTCGGAAGACAGAAGTCCTGGCCTCTGTCTTCTGTTCTCTGTCCTCTGAACTTTAGGCACTCCAAACTTTAGGCACTTTAGTTCACTTGCTTTGTATCTTCCAGCAGTTTTCTCACAAAGTCGAGGAACTGAGCTGCATAAGCGCCGTTGGCGACTTTGTGGTCCACCGAGAGAGTCATATTCATTAGCTTTCGGACCAAGATATTTCCGTTGTCCGGTACGCAGGTATCGGTTATCTGGCCGATGCCTAATATACTACACTGGCCGGGTACAACTATTGGGATAAAGGAGTCTATCCCAGCGGCGCCGAGGTTAGTTACAGTGATACAGCCGCCTTCCAAATCGGTGGGGGCCAGTTTATTGCTGTGTGCTCTTTCAACCAGTGCCTGACTGTCACGTGCAATCTGCTTGATATCCTTTTTGTTTACGTCTTTGAGAATCGGCGCGACCAAGCCATCTGGAACGGATATAGCAAGGCCGATGTGGATGCTTGAAGCCAGCTTGATAGCCTGGCCTTCCAACTGGCCTGTCATAATCGGATATCTCTCCAAGCCCGTCGCGACCGCCTTGATAATAAAATCATTGTAGGAGATTTTCACATCAGAAGCCTGGTTCAATTCTGTTCGCAATTCAACCAGGTCGGTAACATCGGCTTTGACAGTCAGATAGAAGCAGGGTATCTCGCGCTTTGATTTTAGCATTCTCTCTGCGGTTATTTTCTGTAATCTGTTAAGCGGAATCGTTGAACCGAGTCTTATCTCTGCCGGAGTTGCCGGCGGCCCAACAGGTTTAGCTGGTTTCGAGACGGCGGCTTGTTTTACATCCTGCTCGGTAATTTTTCCGGCAGGGCCGGTGCCGGTAAGTGCTGTCAGGTCCACGCCAAGCTCATTAGCCAGTTTTTTTGCCCGCGGCGAGGCCATTACTCTACCTGCGGGTTTGCTCGGTTGGGGCTGGGCTTTGGGCGGTTCGGAAGGAACAAGCTGCTCAACAGGCGCAGCTTCCGGTGGCTCGGACGGTGCGCCGGCCTTTAGTGACTCGACAAAGCTTTGCGGCACTTCTTCATCCTTATCGCCGAGGACCAAAAGCGGCGCCCCGACGGCAAGTGTTTCATCGACCTCAACGAGAATATGCTTTACAAAACCGTCGGCGGGTGATTCCATTTCGAGAGTCGCCTTGTCGGTCTCTATCTCAAAAATCACATCACCTTTTTTGACCTCATCGCCAACCTTTATCAAACAATTGACAATGGTCCCTTCTTCCATTGTTTGGCCAAGCTGGGGTAATCTTACTTCTTTTGCCATTACTTATAATCCTTCCGTTAGCATTTTATTTTCCCAATATTTGCTTCATTGTCAGGCATAAATCCGAATATCGAAATCCGAAATACTAAACAATATCAAAATTCAAATTTCCAAATGACCAAAACGTTTTGAATTTTGGATTTTTGTCATTTGAATCTTGACTGTCGTCAGACAAGTTTGTTTCGGATTTAGAATTTCGTGCTTCGTGCTTTTCATATTTTCGTGCTTCGGATTTCTTATTTCGGATTTAGTATTTTTTATACAATTGCCTTAACAGCATCTACGATGTCCTGCACGCTTGGGATACTTGCCATTTCCAACGGCTCGCTCATCGGTGGCGGTACGTCGGCAGCCGCCAGATTGACCGGCGCGGCATCCAGATAATCGAAGCCGTGTGAGCCGTCGCTGAATTCGTATTCCATAAACCGGCCGGCTATCTCTCTGCCCGCGCCGCAGGTGCAGAAGCCCTCGCTGACGGTTATAAGCCGTCCGGTCCTGCGAACGGATTCGGCTACCGTATCCATATCCATCGGCTTTAACGTTCGTATGTCGATTACCTCGGCGTCGATGCCGTGCTCTGCGGCCAAAACTTCTGCCGCATCCAGCGACCACATCGCCATTCTACTGTAGCTGACGATGGTTGCGTCTTTACCGGGCTTTTTGATATCCGCCACGCCGAGCGGGATGATGTAATCTTCCTGCGGCACCGCACCGAGCTGGCCGTAAGTTGCCTTGTGCTCGATGAATACTACGGGGTTGTCGCTGCGGATGGCGGCTTTGAGCAGGCCCTTTGCATCATAAGGAGTCGAGGGCATTACTACATAAAGACCCGGAGGATGCAT
>CAYTND010000109.1:0-6961 GCA_964438965.1 uncultured Pirellulales bacterium | reverse complement strand
GTCACTTTCGGCAATAATTCTAACCGGCGCGGTCAACGGCTGTATTTCTATCCCCTCTTTCAATCCTTCATCTATTTCGGACTTGATTGCCGGCATCTGTGCCTGGGTACGACTATAGATAATTATGACCTTTTCGGCCCCCGATCTCCAAGCGGAACGCGCTGCATCGATAGCAGCATTATCTCCGCCAACAATGCCAACTCTCTTTCCCAGCCCATATTTCTTTCCGCTGTTAATGCCCTTTAAGAATTCCAAGCCATCAATTACACCTTCGGTATCTTCACCGGGAATTCCCAGTCTTACGCTCTTGTGTGTTCCAGTTGCGAGAAGAACAGCTCTATATCCTTCTTTGGAAAGTTCTTCCAGCGATATATCTTTGCCAATGCAGCTACCTGTTTGAATCTTGACGCCTGCTTCCTTTATCAATTCAATCTCCAGATTCAATACCTCTTCGGGCAATCTGAAACGAGGGATCGCCTGAGCAATCATTCCGCCTGTTTGGTGGGATTGTTCGAAAACAGTTACATCATATCCCAGTTTTTTCAGGTCATAAGCAGCGCCCAGCCCCGCAGGTCCTGAACCCACAACCGCGATTTTTTCGAGCGTGGGTGGTTTAGGTTCGAATTGAGGGCGTAGCTTTTTTTCCTTTATCATGTAATCGCCGACAAATTGCTTCAAGGGCTTTATGGCAATAGCGCTGCCGCCTGTCTCGACGGCACGGCACCGGTCCTCACATGGATGATGGCAGATATAACCGCAGAGTATGGGTAAGGGGTTGTTTTCCCGAATCACCTCATAGGACTCTTCAAACCGTCCATGAGCAATTAGGGCAATAAACGACGGCACATCTGTATTTACCGGGCAATTGTAGCGACACGAAGTGGAAATGATCTTCTTGCAGACGGTCGCAGGACATTTTTTATACTTTATGTGTGCTATGTACTCATCTCTAAAATACTTCAGCGAGCTCAGTACCGGATTAGGCAAAGTCTGTCCTAATCCGCACATGGAAGCATCTTTTACCGCGTACGAAATTTCTTCAAGAAGGTCCAGGTCTTCTTCTTGCCCCTCGCCTTGGCATATTCTTTCAAGAATTTCAAATATCGCCGCAGCTCCTTCCCTGCAGGAAGAACACTTGCCGCATGATTCGTCGCTCGTAAATTCAAGAAAATACTTTGCGAAGTCAACTATACACGTATCCTCGTCAACAACAATCATGCCTCCCGAGCCCATGATTGCTCCTGCTTCCTTTAAACGCTCATAATCAACCGGCAGATGAAGAAATCGCTCGGGGATAAATCCGCCGGATGGGCCACCCGTTTGCACGGCTTTGAGTTTCTTGTTGTTTGGTATGCCGCCGCCGATGTCATAGACTATTTCTCGCAGAGTTATTCCCATCGGCACCTCCACCAAACCTGCATTATTCACGTTGCCTGCGAGGGAAAAAACCTTCGTTCCTTTACTTTTTTCCGTGCCTATAGCCGCAAACCAATCTGTACCCTTATTAATGATACATGCTACCGTTGCCCAGGTTTCCACATTATTAATACATGTAGGACACCCCCACAAACCGGACTCTGCAGGGTATGGAGGTTTCTGTATAGGTTCCGGCGCCTGGCCTTCAATGGAGCGAATTAATGATGTTTCTTCGCCACAAACAAAAGCACCTGCCCCCTGAAAAACCGTCAAATCAAAACTAAACTCAAAGCCAAGTATATTGTCTCCGAGCAGACCATATTCTCTTGCTTGTTTTGTTGCAGCTTCAAGTCCTTTTATAGCTAACGGGTACTCACTTCTTACGTATATGTACCCTTGCGTTGCACCGATGGCATACGCGCCTATACACATTCCCTCAATAATCGAATGCGGGTCTGCCTCTATGATACTACGGTCCATAAATGCACCGGGGTCTCCCTCATCAGCATTGCATATAACATAGCATGCGGTATCAGGGGCATCCACCCTCTTTTTTAGTACGTAACTCCTGCATATCTCCCATTTTCTTCCTGTTGGGAATCCTCCTCCGCCACGTCCCCGTAATCCCGATAGTTTAATTTCTTCTATTACTTGTTTGGAAGTCATGCTTGCTAAAGCTTTTGCCAATGCCTTATACCCATCACGAGTTATATATTCATCGATATTGTCAGGATCGATCAGACCGCGATTTCTCAGGGCAATCAGCCTCTGGTCTTTGAAGAAAGGAATGTCGGTTAACTTGGGAATCGGCACCTCTTGGTCAGCCGGTACGTACGTTAGAGATTTTACCGGGCGGCCCTTGAGGAAATGCTCCTCGACCAGATTGGCGACATCTTTTTCAGTAAGAAGCTGATAGAAAATACCATCGGGTTGGACCATGAGAATTGGCCCGTTTACACAGAGACTGCTGGCCCCTGTTTGGACTACCCGTACATCATTCTCCAGTCCCTTTTCTGCGATCTCGGCTTCAAGCGCATCTTTTACTTTAAACGCACCGTTCGAGATACAGTTCGTACATGTACAAATCATTGCGCGCAAACGATGTGCCATATCTTCATACTCAGTTTACTGATTTAAATTCCAAAACTATCTTTACCTTCGAGTTCAATTCCGGTCTCAAAAAACAAAACTGATAATGCCTTATAAAACTTTCTCATTGCCGACTGCCAACGCGTATTCCTTAACTATCTGACCGGCAAGAACATGTTTTTCTAAAATATCTCGGGCTTTGTCAGGAGTTAAATCAACGTACTTAACCGGAAGTTCACCCTGCAGCTCAACGGTCACCATAGGCTCGCGGCTGCAGAGCCCTGCACAGCTGGATATGTTCACAATGACATCTCTCAGGTTTCTCTTCTCGACTTCTTCCAGCAGAGCAGTCATAATAGCTCTGGCACCTGCGGCGGTCCCGCACGTTCCCATGTGAACAATGACTTTTGCCCTTCCTGCCCCTTCCTTCAGGTTGATTACGCTCTTCATGCTCTCGGCAATCCTGTCCAGGTCTTGTGGTTTTAACTTTGCGATTTCTTGCTCCTTTTAATGGAACTTATGTAACACGTCATCTATCATATTTACTTTAAAATACCCATAAATATCGCCATTAACCGATATTACAGGGGATTGGCCACAACAACCAATACAACTGACGGTCTCCAAACTAAATTTTAAATCTTCAGTGTGCTCACCAACCTTTATACCTAATTTGTCTTGCATAGATTGCAGGATTCTCCTGCCGCCCTTGACGTAGCACGATGTGCCCATACATACCCTAATTATGTTTTTGCCTTTTGGTTCAAGACTAAATGCGTTATAAAAAGTAGCCACCCTGTAAACCTTGCTCAAAGGCATATCCAACGCTTTAGCCGTTAATTTCAAAACAGGTTCAGGTAAATAATTAAAAGTGCTGTCGATTCTTTGCAAAACCGGAACTATTGCCCCCGGCAATTCGTTATATTCTTCAATTATTTTGTACACTTTCTCTTTATCATTATGAGCAAGTTTTATTTTTGTTTTTTCAGATATATCGTCGTCTTGGCCGATTTTTATAAATTGCCACCTAAGTTTAGGGTCATAAGCTTTGTTTTTTACTATACTTTTAACTGTAGTTAAAAAATCAGGGATGTAGATCTCTATGTCTTCTTTTACCTTGACCTGGCAGGCAAGCCTCATCCCGGAAAGTTTTTCTTCCCTGCTCATAAAAATCTCTTCCGTTGGCAGTATTGGGCCGCCCCCGCTTAACAGGCTTACCTTGCAGTATCCGCAGCTTGCTTTGCCGGCACACGAGGATGTGATGTTAATCTTATTCTCAGTTAGATTGGAAAGCAGATAACTGCCGCCCTGAACCGTAAACTTCTTCACTTCATCTTCTTGGCGAACTGTTATTTTGCACTGGCCATAAGTAACAAGTAACTGGTCGGCAATAGCGAGTAATATCGTTATTGTCAGAAGAATCAGATTTATTATTATTATGGGTACAAAGCTCATCGGATACCACCGTCAAATATTATTTTATATCAACCATTCCGCCAAAACCCAAAAATGCCAGAGCAATAATTCCGGCAATAATCATGATAATTCCTGTGCCTCTAAGCCCTTTTGGAACATCTCCGATTAACTTAAGCTTCTCATTGATAGCTGCGACTATCATTATTGCGAGCATCCATCCAACCGCTGAGCCAAAAGCAAAAACAAGGGTCGCAAGGTATGAATACTCTCTCAATACCATAAAAAGAGATACCGCCAAAACCGTGCAGTTTACGGTTATTAGCGGCAGAAATATACCGAAAGAGGCCTGTAGTGCCGGAAAAAATCGCTCCATAATCATTTCCACCAGCTGAACCGATGCGGCAATAATAATAATGAAAACGATATACGAAATTATTTCGCTGTTGTAATAGACCAGAAGACGATGGATCGGCCAGTTAATCGCCGCGGTCAGAGTAACAACAAAAATCACCGCAAAACTCATCCCGGAAGCTGTCTTCACGCTGCGGGACAACGAGACAAACGGACACATTCCCAAAAGATATGTCAGTGCAATATTATGGGTAAGAATCGCCGCTATGAATATTGTTATCAAATGTGCCATTTATTACGCTTCACTTTCCTCAGACCCACGTTCTGATATTGTCCTTGAAATCCATATAGCTATTCCCAAGAGGAAAAATGCCCCTGGTGCCATTGTCATTACAACCCACTTCTCATACGAATCAGGCATAACGCTTATGCCAAGCAGAGTTCCAAAACCAAGCACTTCACGGACTACGGATATCGCAATAAGTGTATAGGAATAAGCAAGTCCGTTTGAAATTGCATCAAGTACTGAATGATAGGCTTTGTTTTGTATGAAAAAAGCCTCTGCTCTGCCCATGATGATACAGTTGGTAATAATCAGGCCCACATAAGGACCCAATGCCTCACTAATCGTCGGGGAAAAGGCATCGAGAAACATCTGCACCGTGATAACAAAGGAGGCGATTATTATCATATATGTGATTATCCTCACCCGCTGAGGAATCAAACTTCTTAGAGTCGAAACGATTACAGCTGTTGCAATCAGTACGAAAGTAACGCCTGCTCCCATGGCGATGGCATTTTCGACTTTGTTGCTTATCGCTAACGCAGAACATATCCCAAGACCTGCTGCAAATATAGGATGGTCGCCCCATATCCCTTTCTTTACCGTTTTATAACCCTGGGCGCCTAAAAGCTTTCTAAGCAGCATTATTCAGTTTCCTTAATAACAGATACGTATTTTTTAATTTCACTGTTCAGTATTTCCTCGAATGCCTTACAAGTCAGGGTGGCTCCTGTTATCCCGTCCACTTCGTTGTCCAGGCTTGCTTTACCTGGTGGCTGGATTATCAGCCTGGGAAAGATTTTTTTAGCTGTAAATCTATCTAAAAAGTCCTTCTCTGCAATTCGCCCTCCTAAACCCGGAGTCTCTTCCTGATGAATGATCGTAATTCCTTTAATAGTTTTTAGATCGGGCCCAAGTGCAATAATCCCATGAATCGGCCCCCACAACCCCGGCCCGTAAAACTCAAATGCAATGTCTCCGCTGGTCTTAGCGGCATAAAACTCTCTTTCTCCATGTTTTTTCGTTTCCACATTTCCAAAGAATGTCTCATCCACTTTGTTCTTGGAATAAACAATGTCCAGCGCTTTGAGAACGCTGATGTGTAATTTCCTTACCTTGTTTTTCTCTATAAGAGGAGCGGTATAAGCATTCACGCTCACAAGTGCCGTGCTCAGGACGGAACCCAAAATAAGAACGAACAAAATCATTAGTAATTTTTCTTTCATATCTTCACCGGTCGATATTTCAACATTAAAACAATATGGTCAATAAGTGGGGCCAATGCGTTCATAATAACAATGCTGAACATAACTCCTTCGACAAATCCGGAAAAACTGCGTATCAAAACCGTAAGAATCCCGCACAATATGCCAAAGATGTATTTGCCCACTCGGGTAAAGGGTGATGTAACAGGGTCGGTGGCCATAAACAGTGCACCAAATAAAAGCCCGCCCGTTAAAACCTGAAACACAGGCGGGGCGATACTCCCGGGGGCAAGGCGGTTTCCGATTGCTGCAAATACAAAAACAGAACCAACGTAGCTAATGGGAATGCGCCAGTTACTTACTTTAGTGAATATTAACAATAGTCCGCCAATGATTACGGCTATCCTGCATGTTTCACCCATACTGCCGGCTGTTTTGCCAATAAAAAGATCGGAAATCGAGGCCATAGACCCTGTGGTCTTATATACAGCCAAGGGTGTGGCAGTAGTTATCGTATCTGTAAAAGGCACTTGCCAATTGGTCGTCATTATCGCTGGAAAAGCAATCGTGATGAACAATCTCCCGACAAGGGCCGGATTAAATATGTTTCTTCCCGTGCCGCCGAACATCTCTTTTCCGAATAACACTCCAAATACAACACCAACGGCAACTACCCACAAAGGGGTTGTTGGTGGAAGCACCAACGGGAAAATCAGACCTGTAACCAAAAAACCCTCATGGATTTCTTTTTTGCGAACTATCGCAAATATAACTTCAACCGCGCCTCCCACTATGTACGACACAATAATTATCCTTAAAACGCTCCAGCCATAGAAATATATGGACGCCAGCGTTGCCGGTAGAAGCGCAACTATTACATACAACATATATCTTTTGATATCTACGTTATCAAGAATATGAGGCCCACCCTCGGTTGTCTCCGCCGGGCCGAACATAGCTGCGTCAACAGCATCAATAAGCGGCTTGAATTTATTTAAAGCTCGTATGTTGTATAATCTGTCGATAAGCAATCTGACAAGTTTCATCTATATCAGCACCTCAGTCTTGCTTCGGTTTTTAGTATTGTATCAGTCAATGCCGGCAAATCCTGCTGTCGTTAATCATTTTACGCTCTTATACTTTTCAACTCCTTTAAGCACAGCGCTCGGCACAGGACATTCGCAACCTTCATCGAGCAGCT
>CAYTND010000108.1:0-7004 GCA_964438965.1 uncultured Pirellulales bacterium | reverse complement strand
CGAAGATGTGCACCAAGCTCCACCAGGCCCCG
Organism: uncultured Pirellulales bacterium; assembly: GCA_964438965.1. Classification (GTDB taxonomy): domain Bacteria; phylum Planctomycetota; class Phycisphaerae; order Sedimentisphaerales; family Anaerobacaceae; genus NIOZ-UU13. Next base: position 6,972 of record CAYTND010000108.1, on the reverse strand, counting down.
GATCTCGAAGCTCCCGTCCTCCTGCCAGATCGTCTTCAGGTCAGGGAATTGCTGCAGCATTGCGAACGTGTCAACATAACTCACACCAAATGCCTCACAAACATTCGGGATCGGAACCCTTCTTCTTATGCCCGGGTCGAGAACTTCATGGGGCACGACGATACACCCTTTAAACCTGGCGTAAGCCACCAGCCAGCCGTCCGCACCAGTAGCGAAATCAGCCTTGGCTGCATCTGAGAACTGGCCATGAACTTGCACCCAGCTCATCACTTCCCTGTAAAACCCAATGATATCCCCTTCATCGGTCGAAGCAAACGCATCACTGAAGTGTCCCTTTGCCCATGTTGCAAGCTCGTCATTTCCTCGCTCCAACTCTTCCTTGATGCGATCGATGCTCTGAATCCGCCCGTTCTCTGCATGATGAACCAGGCTTTCCCAAAATATAGGAGCCAGATCGAATGCATAGTAACGGCGTGCCGCTTCGATAAATACGTTAGCATCGAGAACATACATGGTGACATCCATCGCTACGCTCCTCCAAATCCAAGAGAGGCTGCGTAGCGGTCGAACGTTTGTCCGTACAACCCCGTCAACCGATAGGCTTCGGAGTAAAGCAGCTTACCTTCCTTAACTGCCCGAATCACAGTGGAAGCAAATCGCTGGCCTACGCGCAGATTCTGAGTGGCGTAGAAATCGCCACCTCCCGGCCGACGGTCAGCCGTACGGCGCTCGTCGCTCTGGTAAGCGCGATAGAAGTTCAGGAAGGTTTCTCTATTAATAAGGTTCGTGTCCAACGCCCTGCGGGCCGCCACAAGTGCACTGACTTTGAACCGACGAGCAATTGTCTGAAATGGCTCCGGATCGTTCCTGACAGAAGGCCATATCTGGCGCAACTCGCGTTGCGGAATAAGAAACTCCGCGGCTACCCGATTGCAGGTTTGTTCCATAGGGTCATCTGCCGGCTGCATTTCACGCAAATCGAACGCGGCACTGCTTCCAAAGAACACATGCGCCAGCTCATGGGCTAAGGTGAACATTTGTGCCGCTTTACCGTCAGCACCATTGACGAATACCAATGGAGCATAACCATCCACCAAAACAAATCCTCTGAATTCAGTTGGATTGAGCTTGCGGTGTGTATTGTTCCCGACGATACCGTTAACGACGACCAGTATCCCTACATCCTCTATGGCTTCGCGCATGGTACGCAGAGCCTCTGTCCACGTCCGCTTGGAGCTGGCCCAACCTTCCACCAGACCCAGTGTGCCCAGCATACGTTGCACGACTGATCTCGGCTGTTCCTCGCGTCGTGCAGACCTCACCAACGGCAGTTCCTTCTGACCTTGTTCTATCAGGAACTCGCGCATCCAGGCCTGCCGCCGCTGCATTATCTGAATAGTCTCAAGGATGTCAGGACTTGGCTCGGCGGGGGTTTCATCATGAAGCGTCCGGAAGTGAGGAATCGGCAAGCGATCCTCAGGCGGTTCAGCGAGGAAAAAGTACCCAAGCGGCGTAAGCGTGGCTCTCGCCAAGGATTCCAATTGCCGCAGCGTCGGCCAGCTTTCGCCGCCTGCCCACTGGCGGATTCTCGGGAACCTTTGTTCTAACTCGTCCAGTTCCAGCCCACAGCGGCGTACCGCCCAGCGCAACACTTTTTCATTCACGGCCACTCTGCTCATACAGCAAACTCCTTGCCCGTCCCGCCGGCACCAATATTAAACCTGACTGGGACCAAAAAGTCAAGCGCCGGGCTCCTGTGAAGGGCTTGGCCGACCTGCAGCGACAGTACAGCCCCTCACACAACTGCTTTTGTTGCTCCTGTAGTGAACCCGCCATCTACCAAAATTATCTGGCCTGTAATATATCCGCAAGCGTCCGAAGCCAAAAAAATAACTGTACCATCAAGGTCATTTGGTTGGCCGGGGCGATTCAGAGGAATGCGATCCGTGATATAATTTAACCACTCTTTGTTTTCATATAACACTGCGTTTTGTGCTGTTTTAAACCAGCCGGGAGCCAACACGTTGACCGTAATTCCAAACTTACCCCATTCCGCAGCCAGACTTCTTGTCATTGACAGGATAGCCCCTCGACTTGCGGTATAAGCCGCGATGCCCTCCATACCGAAGACACATGTGCACGAACCAACGTTTATTATCCTGCCCCCCCGAAGGGGGGTTTTTGCAGACCCGGCGGTGCCGGGGTTCCGTTTTATCATCTCCTTAGCAACCGCCTGGGCGCAAAAAAAGCTGCCCTTGAGATTAGTATTCAACACAGTGTCCCAATCCTGCTGTGTAACTTCGGTGCTTGGCTTTCGGATATTCAAGCCGGCGTTGTTGACCAGAATATCAATTTTTCCATATTCTTTTATGGTCATCTGAACCATATTATCAATATCACTTTGCGAAAGCACATCCAGTTGGACAGCTAATGCCCTTCTACCCAAAGACTCTATTTCCTGCTTGAATTCGTTCAGTCTCGACAACTCCCTGCTGGTAATAACCAAATCCGCCCCTGCTTTAGCGAGTGCCCTGGCGAAATACTGGCCCAGACCACGACTGGTTCCGGTTACAATTGCAACTTTGCCGGAAAGATTAAAAAGGTCCTGCATCTTCAATTCCTCGAATTTTAATTCCTTTGACGCTCTGTTAAAAACACGTAAAAGTTGTCATTCTGAACGAAGCGCAGCGAAGTGAAGAATCTCTTTATCGTCCGAAAGCAACGAGACCCTTCGCTACGCTCAGGGTGACATAAGATTTTTTTACGGTTCTAAAACAATCTTCAGTAAATTTTCTTCAGCCTTGTCCGTATGGACTCCCCAGGAGAGCAATCGCTCAAAAGCACCCGGCCCATCTTTCAAAGGCAAAACATCACTGATTAACGGCCCGACATTAATCCTGCCCGAAGCTACAAGCTCTATACAATCGCGAAATTCCCCCGAACTGGCATAAGAACCCGTGAAGGTAAGCTCTCTTGCGACTAATTCCTGCAAATTGAACTCAGCGGTCTTTTCCAGATTGCCGACAGCAACAAGATGTCCACCGGTCTTTGTTAGAGAAACTCCATCCCGGAAAGTCTGTGCGTACCCGACGGCCTCGAAAGTAACATCCGTCCCTTTGTTTTTCGTTTCCTTAAAAACCGTTTCTTTTAGGTCGAACTTGAGAGGATTGATGACTTTATCCGCTCCTAATTTCTTTGCCAGCACAAGGCGAAATTCATTGATGTCGGCCACGATGACCTTAGCCGCGCCTCGCAGCCGTGCTGCCTGCAGAATGAAAAGACCAATTGTCCCGGCTCCAATAACCACAACCGTATCATCAGCCAATATAGGTGCCCTATTGGCGGCGTGCGCACCTATTGACGCCGGCTCCAAAAGAGCCGATTGAATAAACGACATATCATCCGGAATCTTAAAAACAATCCACCACGGTACCGCAACATATTCAGCAAATGCACCGTGCCTCTTGAACTGGGGCGTGGAAACCCCTAATACCTGCCGAGACTCGCAGCGATTATACAAGCCCTTCCGGCACGGCCCGCACTTATTACAATATACAGTCGAATCGAAGCAAACCCTGTCGCCCTTTTCAAAGCCACTCACATTTTCACCCACATCTTCAATAACGCCGGCCGCCTCATGGCCCATAATCAAAGGAGGAATCCTTCTGCCGGTCTTACCTGTGGAGCCATGAACGTCCGAGCCACAAATCCCACAGGCCCTGACACGAATCAATACATCATCATCGCCTACTGCTGGGTCGGGAAAGTCTGAATACTCAAAACAATATGGTTTGGTGTAAACTAAGGCCTTCAATTAAAACCTCTGTCGAAAATATGAAAAGCACGAAGCACTAAATCCGAAATTCGAAACAAATTCAAATGACAAAAATCCAAAATTCAAAAACGTTTTGCTAATTTGAACATTTGAATTTCGATATTGTTTCGGATTTCGATATTCGGATTTCGGATTTAACTTCACGGAATCTAAAACACAATAGGATAACAAAATACCCGAAAGGCAGGCAAAATTCACCAATTTTATTGCAGAAGAACTAAAAAATTACCTTTCCGATGTTCCCAGACAACCTTACAATAAAAAGTGTAAGTTTTTTTCTGAACCACAATTTGAAGGAACATCATCATGGCAAGGAGAATTACAAGACGTCAGTTTCTGGCTCAAACCGCTGGGCTTACCGCCATGACTGCTGCTTGGCCCGGATGCCATCTTGGCGGCTCGCCGGATGCACAAACTCCTAATATTGTCCTTATTATGGCCGATGACCTCGGTTACGGCGATGTTGGATGTTATGGCTGTACCGACATTCGCACGCCGGCCATAGACAATCTGGCAGACGAGGGAGTCAGATTTACCACATTTTACGCCAATGCACCTGAATGCACGCCAACCAGAACCGCCCTGCTGACCGGTCGTTATCAACATCGTGTTGGTGGCCTGGAATGTGCCCTCGGTATTGGCAATGTCGGCCGCTACGACGATGCTATTCGGTTACGCGAGACCAATGACCTTGGCCTTCCTGTTGAAGAAACAAGCATTGCCCGGATGCTCAAAGATAGAGGATATGCAACAGCAATCTGCGGCAAGTGGCATCTCGGATATGAGCCGAAATTTTTTCCTCTCAAGCACGGCTTCGATTATTGGTTTGGCCCGGTGGGCGGAGCCGTTGATTATTTCCACCACTGCGAATATACCGGCCAACCGGCTCTTTACCTGAACGACCAACCTATCAAACGCGAAGGTTACCTTACAGACCTTATAACCGAGGAAGCCGTCAAATTTATTCAACGCCGGCAAAATACTCCCTTTTTTCTGTACGTTGCATATACTGCACCTCACACTCCCTACCAGGGGCCCGATGATAAAAAGGCCGAACCCGTCCCACAAGCCGATTATAACAAAGGCTCTCGAGGAACTTTCGCCGCTATGGTCGAATGTATGGATAAAGGTATCGGGAAGATATTGAAAACATTAAACGATAAAAAAATAGCGGATAATACACTTGTTGTTTTTATGAGCGATAACGGCGCCAATAAAACCGGCAACAATTTTCCTTTCTCCGGTTATAAAGGAAATCTTTTTGAAGGTGGCATAAGAGTTCCGTGCATTGTAAAATGGCCTGGTGTGCTCGAAGAGGGTATGGTATCGAATCAAGCTTGTATGACATTGGATTTTTCTCGGTCTATTGTCAGAGCTGCAGGTACCAAACCACCGGCGAATCGCCCATTCGACGGGATAGATATTTTACAGGCGCTCGAAACAAATCAGCCCGTTCAGAAACGCACACTTTTCTGGCGGGCCCGAAGAGGGCAACGGACAAGAAAAGCAGTCCGAGATGGCTTTTTAAAATATATACGGCTGCAGGATGACGATGATGTAAAAGAATATCTTTTCGACCTCAAACAAGACCCGGCGGAAAAAAATAATCTCTTTAGCGAACAAAAGGAAGATGTACGGAAATTGAAAATATTGTTAAAGAACTGGGAAGAAAAAGTAAAGCATAAGGACTGGTAAAGAAATTAGGTTTCGTTTTTGGCTGAGCGAGGACAAGGCTGGCAAGGAAGCAAAACGCAGGCCTACTGGTTGGTAGTCCGAGTTTTGCTGACACCGCCAGCCGAAGCCGCAGCCAGCCAAAACTTGTCTGACGACAGTCAAGAATGGAAGATAATTTATTTACAAGTCCTAATCGCTAATAGCTTATCAGTTGTTATTTAATAACGACGCAAAAGATTTTAGGAGATAACAAATGAATGAAAACAAACAAAAAACTACAAGGCGCAAATTCTTAAAGAACTCAACCATAGCAGCGGCGTCAGTAACTCTGGGGTTAAATACCATAGGCACTCCTCTAATTCGCTCTGCACGCGGTGCTAATGAAAGAATTCGCGTGGGCTTTATTGGCGTCGGCAACCGTGGAACGCAGCTTCTCAGCGGCTTTCTCAAACAGGATGATATTGAAGTTGCAGCTCTTTGCGATGTTTATGAGCCGTATCTAACCAGAGATTATTCGAGAGTTGACAGAAAGCTCCTAAATTCTTTGGGAAGCAGAGTCCCAAAGATGACAGAAAAGCTGGACGGCAACGTTGCAAGGTACAAGGATTTTCGTCGCTTGCTCGACCATAAAGACATAGATGCGGTGGTTATTGCTACACCCGACCACTGGCACGCCATCCAAACTATTATGGCCTGCCAGGCAGGAAAGGATGTATATGTGGAAAAGCCGTTGTCAATAACCGTACTTGAAGGCAGAAAGATGGTTGAGGCCGCGAAACAGCATAATCGGGTAATACAGGTCGGGCTTCACCGACGCTCCTCCAAATCATACATGCAAATAGCCGGGCACGTCCAGGCAGGTAAAATCGGCAAGGTAACGGTAGCAAGGGCCTACCGGATAAGTAATATGCATCCGAACGGTATAGGCAGATTTCCCGATACGGCCCCACCGAAAGGTCTGGATTGGGATATGTGGCTTGGCCCTCGGCCAAAACGACCGTATAAAGACAATATAGCTTTGTATAAGTTCCGCTGGTGGCAGTATTATTCCTCACAGATGGCCAACTGGGGCGTGCACTATTGTGATGCGATGCGTTGGATGTTGGCCGAGCAGGCACCCGTCTCGATATCCGCGCATGGCGGAAGGTTTGCGGTTGATGACGACCGGACAATTCCGGATACGATGGAGGTGATCTTTGAGCTGGCCTCAGGCGCACTGCTCATTTTCGGTCAATACGAAGCAAGCGGAGGCCCCGCCTTAATCGAGGGAGAGGTCGAATTCCGCGGCACGCTGGGAAATCTTTACGCAGGCACAAGTGGAGAAGCCGGGTATAAAATCGTGCCTTCAAAAGCAGGTCAATTTCAGGATAGCAAATCTAATATCGAGCCGCACGAAGGCAAACGAATAGATGGAAACCTTACCGTTCAGCACATTCGGAACTTTCTTGATTGCGTCAAAACCC
>CAYTND010000107.1:1609-7086 GCA_964438965.1 uncultured Pirellulales bacterium | reverse complement strand
GGTCAGGTGGGTGTCTAAGGCGCTGCCGGGCCTGGTAAGTTACGTTACACCGGTGATTGTAAATATCGATGGTCAGGACCAGCTTGTGATGATAACCGCCACATCACGGAGAGAGCGTGGCGGCCGCTCCGCACCGGCCGGCGGCTGGGGAGATGAGCCCGACGATGGGATTGACGGCGTAGTTCTCGGAATGGACATCAAAGACGGCAAGATACTCTGGACCTATAAGGGCTGGCAGTGCCGCATTCCAATTAATAACGTCACCGATATCGGCAACGGACGGCTTTTCGTTAGCGGCGGTTACATGGCCGGCTCCGCCATGTTCAAGGTCCAGAGGAACGACGGCCGCTACGTCGTAGAAGAACTCTACACAACCCAGGACTTTGGTACTCACGTCCATCCTGCCATACTCTACAAGGGACACCTCTATGGCCATTGCACAACCAACTCGCGCCGAGACGGTATGGCGTGCATGAGTGTTGATGGAAAGCTCAAGTGGAAGACCGGTCGTTCGCCTGTCTTCGACAAGGGCGGCTTCATTCTTGCCGACGATCTTATCATTAGCGTGGATGGCACCGACGGAATCCTCTATATTATTGAGCCTAATCCCGAAGGCTTCAAGAAACTGGCAAGTGCTGACCTGCTCGACACAAAAGAATGCTGGGGCCCGCTGGCACTGGCCGACGGAAAACTGCTCATCCGCGACCAGAAACAGATGAAGTGCATCGCTGTCCCTACGAAAAACCTCATCCAATGAGAATACGAGATTCAGAACCGATGAAATCTATGAAGCGTTGATCGAACTCGTGGAGGTGAGTGGATTGGCCAAAGCCTTTTTGCACAACAGGCTGGGGAATCGGCAGGCAATCCGACTGTCAGAAAACTTATCCCTCCTGACTTATGCAGCTACGCGGACAAACCTGTGATGCAAACCTCCGAGAACGGGAATAGAAATGAGTTTGCTTGGGTGGCTTGCGAATTGGGCCCGGTAGGATTCGAACCTACGACCAATGGATTATGAGTCCACTGCTCTAACCGCTGAGCTACGGGCCCTTAGTACCGTATAATATATATTAGATTCCCGAATTACTGCAATATTTTTTTGCCGACCAACTTTAATCACCGACATTTATTTTTTGACGGAAAGGTCCGCGCAGACAAGCTCTTCGTCATTTCTGATATAGATATGTTTGTACGCAAAAGCCGGATGTGACCAGCAGACCCCGCCTCGCAGGTTTAGTTGTCCTTTTGTAGGCTCGATGAGTTTAGTTCTGCTGATTTCGTGGAATCCTTCCGGTGAGAGCTTGCTGATAATCAATTCCCCCCGTTCGTTGAACATCCATATCTTGTCTTCATGACGTACCATGTGAATATTGGACCAGCGAGCCTTGGGAACAGCGTCGAGACTTTCCCAGATGCGGTCGCCGGTCTTCATATCCAGACAGCGAAGTTCGCCGTAACTGTCCACGCCGTAAATGTAATCACCTTGAATGACGGCAGTGGATATGCAGCAATGAAGACTGTCGGTATTTTTTTCACTGAGCCCCTTACGCCGCCACACTTTTTCCACGGCAAGCTTGTTGGGGTTGACTTTGAGCAGAAGCGAACCGTCATAAAAGCTGCTGACGAAAAGATGCTGGTTCTCAAAGACAGGAGTAGCAATGCTGATAACCATCCTGAACGGTTCAAATGGATGTTGCCAGTAGAGCTTTCCGCTAAGAGGGTCAAGGCCTGTAATATGCTCGCCGGTCAGGCAAACCAGCACACGTTTACCTGCCTGTTTAATGACAATGGGCGCCGAGTACGAAGCCGAATCATTCAGGGCCCGCCATTTTTCTTCTCCGGTAACTTTATCAAACGCGACCAGACATGCGTTATCTCTGCCCCCGATTTGCACTATAACCAGTCCTTTTTCCACCAATGGTGAAGCGGCGATACCCCAAGTAGGCATCCTGATTTTATATTCAGTTTTTAAATCCTTGCTCCAGAGGACGTATCCTTTTGCCGCGTCCAAACAGAACAGATGCCCCATAGCCCCGAGTGAATAGGCACGGCCCTCGTTGATGGTAACTGCAGCGCGTGGGCCATTAGGGTAGGCGACTTTTTTGTATTCGCATTCGTAGGTATGTGACCAGATTCTTTCTCCGGTCATTGCATCAAAACAGTGGACACGCTCAACTCCAGTTGGCGAAGTTAAACGGTCGGTAACATAGACCCGGCCTTTAGCGACGGTAGGGCCGCTGTAACCATTTGCGATTTTAACACGCCAGCGGATTGGCAATTGCTTCTCTGCAAATTTTTGTACAATACCTTTTTCCCGCCATACGCCGTCCCGATTGGGACCTCGCCACTGAGGCCAGTCCGCGGCGAAAACCGGAATGTTAAGCAGAATCCCGATTATAATTGCGAATATTGATTTTTCTCTCATGGCCATGGACAGAAGACAGAAAACAGAAGGCAGAAGACAGATATCTGACCTCTGAGAACCGGCATCGGACTTCTGTTTTACCCCTTTGGGGGTAGGTGAAATTGGGTTTGAATTGGGTTTGTTTTCACCAAGTGTCCAATCGTGTTTATTTTCATAAGCCTTTGTATATACTGAGTTTGCAATCCGCCTACGGCGGACAAGATTGGGTTTGTTTTGCATAATTTATAGTGAAACTCACTCTCTATTTCTCTGCTATTTCGGCCTGATATGACAAAAAAGCCCTGTTTTCCGGCATTTTGTAAAACGATGGCAATTTGGAACTCCCGGATTGATGATTGACTATTGACGATTTATTGTGACCCTAATCCATTAGTTAAATACATTATACCATAAAACAGATTAGATTTCGAGTGAAATCCTGAAAAATCTCCGAGACTACCCACTGTCTGCTGGCTTGTATTGCGTATTGTGTATAGTGTAGAACGGATAGAGTTTAGTCATCAACTTTTGCATTTAGGCCGTTGCTTAACGGTATCTCTTTCATTATTCTCTCTTACCTCCGCTCAGCCGGCCTGCTGGCTTCTTGATGTATGCTGGATGCTTGATTCTCGATGCTCGAATTCTGTGTCCTGTCTCCAGCCAAAAAAGTGCCGGAGGGGCTGTTGAAAAACCTCATAGCGATGGCTGGTCTATGGGGCAAAGCCTGATTTTCGTGTCTCAGCACGGCCAAACAAGTTTGACCGTGGCACCCTTGGTTGTGAATTTGGACTTTTTCAACAGCCCCCCGGACACCTTTAATTCCCCTGTGTTGTGCTAAAAACTCTTGACACTACCAATCATGGCTGTGTCAGACTAAGTCTTGACTCTTTCACCTAAATCATAAGCCTGACCCCTTTTATTTCAAGACAATGCCTTCACGGAGCTCTATCGTTCTTCACCCACATCACATCCCGCTCAAAATCGAGGACAACTGTCGTATCGGCAAAGCACTGCATCCCCAACAATCCTTCCTGATTCTTCATAGATGATCCGAATATTGAAGTATCTGGCACAATGGCAACAAAAGCATTTTTGACAATCCTATCGCCAACGTTTAATTCCTTAACAATAACAGTTCTTGCGCGAATATTTCCCCCGATAAAAGGCGCAAAAACTGACTTGATACTCTTTTTAACCTTGTGAAGTCTCTTTTGCGTCTGTTGCCATATCTTCTCTGTAGTAAAGAGTGCAGGTTGACAACCAGTGTCAAACACCAAATTCATGTTCTGCCCGGCAATAGGGATTTCAACAAAAATCCTGGGATTACCTTCCGAGCCTGACAGTTTTGAAAAGGGATAACGTGACCATAAAGTTTGGTCTTGCGGATGAAAACTCTGTGCAGTTGAGAATTCCACTTCTTTGTTGATACTGTCAAATGCAACATATTTAAATCTCATCAACAGAGACAGCCCGACCAGGATCTGTTTTTTTTTCTTAATAGGTAGTCCAAAAAGTTGTATTTCAGCATGTCTAAAATAGTAATTAGCCATAAGATTTCTGATGATTAGCTTACCCATGCGCAAGTCAGGAAGGAGACAAATTCCTTTTTGTTCACCTGGAATATTGTAGATTGGAAGATTATTCTCCAGGATATGAATATCGTTGACCAAGATGAAAGATGGCTGACCAGTATCTATACGAATTGGATATCTTCGGGAGCTACTCATAAGTTCTCCCTCAAATATGATTTTCGGTGGGAGAGGACCGGAATCATCTTTATATTTGACTCGACATGGACTCTCCATCATGTTAATAGCAAAACCGCTTTCTTTAATTTCTACGTTGAGCTTGCTGCCGTCCTGTGTTTCGACAATTTCTATCGAGGATATGATGCAATTAGGGTCGTTTGGATCAATTCGAGGTAAGGTACGCATGCCTGCTTCACTCTTACCTTCAACTAATACACTTCGAAGAATAAGTGAACAACCCGAACAACCCGACAGAAAAGCCAGACTCAGCAGAATATAACGTGAGACTATACGTGCCTTCATAGGTCTCCTAACAACGCAATAGATTTATCACTCTGGTAATTCGTTTCTTTCGTTCGAAATCCGGGGACAGTTTATTTATTTCTCCCTTTCTGTGCTATTCTTTCGAGTCTCGCATAGGGTTCTCCAGACAGATGCGTCAATCCTTCGGCTATGCCCAGGACGGCATCGGTAGGTTTAAATTAGCACAGGTGAGACTGTTTGTCATGAAGTTTTTTGTGTTTTTTGCCACAGAGGGCACAGAGAACACAGAGTTACAAGAAGAATGTAGGGTGCGATGAATCGCACCCTACCTGCTATTCTATTAACAATTGGTGCGATTCATCGCACCCTACCTGCTATTCATTCTCCCACGAAATGAGAAATAGGCTCAAAATCAGGAGGTTCGCTGTTCTCCCGGCATTGGCACAGCCAATCACGCTGGTAAACTCCCTCCTTGACACAACGAAGAAAGCTCGAATGTTCCCATTGATGAGGACATTTTACATGTCCGTGCTTTACCGGATTGTAGTGTATGTAATCCATATGCCTGGCAAAATCCTGCTGATCGGCAATCAGGTGTTCCCAGAACCGCCTCTGCCAAACGCCTCGCTCTCCTCTTTTGATTCTCGATGGCGAAACCGGCACATCCCGGCCGCCGCAGGCGAGCCATGATTTCGTGAACCTCCTCTTTATCATGCGCCATCGTACAGAGAAATCATCGTCATCGTCCGGCATCTTCCATATACAGTGACAATGATCGGGTAGGAGCACAACACCCGGCATTTCGAACGGACGTAATGTCCGGACTTCGGTTATGGCCCGATGCAGAAATGAACGGGCAAGCTCATTGCAAAATATCTTCCGGCGGTTGAATGTCACGACGGTAAAGAAATATGTCCCGCCCGTACAAAACCATCGTCTATAGTCTGACATGATTCTATTCTATTAACAATTGGTGCGATTCATCGCACCCTACCTATTCATTATTGGTGCGATTCATCGCACCCTACCTATTCATTATTGGTGCGATTCATCGCACC